>JANQEB010000068.1 GCA_028278605.1 Candidatus Gastranaerophilales bacterium | reverse complement strand
AGGTAATCTCCTGTACCGTCATCAATAAAGTTCAGGATCTCTGAGTTGTCCCATGTCCCGTTAGAGTTGGTATCGATGTCTATAAGCGCTTTTGCAAATTCAAGAGCATTTAAAGCGCCGTCTCCGTTACCTGAAGCTGTATCATAATGGTTGATTACCTGGTTTGCTATATCATCAGTTACACCCCAGTACCCTTTTAACCAGTTTCTGAATTCGGTTCCTGAAATGTTTTTATCTGCACCTCCTATCTTGTTAGTAATATTAACCGCATAATCATACAAGCCGGCCTGGGCTGAGTCTGTTATGTTGAAATTAATTACAGGATTGGCTAAATTACCGAGCATGTTCAATTGTTCAGCAGACTCAAGAATTCCATTATTATTTCCATTTTCAGCAAAAGAGTCAAACTGCTCCAGAATATTCATCCATTCGTAAATATCAATACCGGAATCGCCGTTTAAGTTATATAAGGCATTATTAACAAGGTCATTTGCCATTGTTACAGGGAGGTTAAGCTCTCTAAAATAGTCTTCAAGCTCAGAAGCCTCTAAAATCCTGTCATCAATTTCGTCGAGTTCATTAAACAGGGATTTTGCCTGGTTATAAAGGTTGGTATAACGGGTAATTTCATCGCCTCCCGGGGTTAAACCAGCTCCTGAAGCTGTACTGTACATTGCAAGTTCTTCGTTGAATTCCAGGATTCCGTTATTGTTGGTGTCAAAGTCAATCAGGAGGTTCATAAACTCAAGTTTATCAAGTTTGTTATCTCCATCACTATCGTAGGAAACAGTCATATTCCCGGATGTGTTATTAATAAGTTCATCTGCTACATAATCAGGAATACCGAGGTCTTTCATCAGTTTTTCCAGTTCGGCAACGCTTATTTTTTGATCGTCATCAATGAAGTCCAGTTCAGCAATTAATGAATCTATATCACTTGCAAAGTTTATCATCTGTGTTGAAGTTGCGCCCATGGAAGTGCCTAAAAGATCATTAAATAAGCTAAGTTTTTCTATTTCACCCAGGTCGCCGTCACGGTCAGCATCAAAGTCATGGTACATTTTCATTAGCTCAAGCATATCCAGCGAATTATCAGGAGCACTGCCCGCCCCGTCAACATCATAATTAGCCAGTGCCTGAGCTACCGCATCAGCGGTCATGCCTTCATCTACAAAGAAATTAGTAAGCTCTTCCTGGTCCAGTATTTTATTATTATCAATATCGTATTTCTCTAAGAGCTTGCTTACTGAATCATTGATCTTGGAGTACTGAGCTGCATTTGACGCATTCATTCCAAGGTTAACCGCTGATATGGCATCGTAAATAGCAAATTCTTCCTCGTATTCTATTACTCCATTTCCGTTAGTGTCAAAGTCCAGGTGAATTTGCATCCATTCAATGTAATCCAGGGCATTATCATCCTGCAAATCAAAGTTTATAAGTGCGTTATCCACGGCATGATCTGCGAGATAATCAGGTAATCCCAGGTTTACCAGGTAGTCTTTGTATTCATTAGAATCTATAGTGCCATTCTGGTTGAAATCAAGCTCTTTTACAAATTCTTCCAGGTCTTCCATTAAAAGCTTATACTGGTTAGACTTATCTGAGTCCGGCCCAAATTCAGCTCCGTAATCCAGGGCAGCAAGGTCTTCATACATTTTGAGCCTTTCGTCTTCATCAAGCCTGTTATCGTTATCTCCGATATAACGGACATAATTCGGGTCAATTGCCTCTATGTATGACTGGTTTTCCACGTTGTTATCATACCTGGAAAATGCTTCCATAAACTCAAGGCGGCTTAACTGGCCGTCCCCGTCCATATCAAACATGGCAAAAGCATCATCTGCAATATAAACCGGCATTCCGATTTCTTCCAGGTAGTCAGTGTATTCATCAAGGTCTATTTTGGCGTTATTATTTTTATCCGCGATGTCAATAACTTCAGTATTAACTGTATTATACAGCCTGGTGTCCTCAAGTTTTGCGGTAAGATCAGAGATTTCATTAGTTGAGAGGACTCCGTCTTCATTTGTATCGTACTCGGCATACTTATTTATTGCTTCGTTCATGCTAACTGTACCGTCTTTATCCATGTCAAATACCCGGACAAAGTTCTCGGCGACATGCAGGGGAACCTCGAAGCCTGCCGCTTCATAAGTTTCTTTTAATACAGCCCTGTATTCCTCTACGGTTACTTCTCCGTCCTGGTCATTGTCAAGGCCCCTGATAACTGACGCTGCCATGTTGTATAAACCTGCATACTGCTCTTCAGAAATACTTGTATCAAGCTTTACGGAAGAAATAGAATTCTGGAATTCCAGCATTTCCTTAAAGGATAATGCTCCGTCAGGTCCTTCTGATTCTTCGTATTCGCCGTCTTCATCTTCATCTTTAACGGTTATTGTGTCGAACATACTATAAGCAGCTACCAGTTCGTCAAAGCTTATACTGTTGTTTCCGTCTGTATCGTACTGATTTACGAGTTCTTGCGCCATTGATTCGGAATAACCGTAGTTGGCAGTCAGATATTGCGCATATTCTTCCGCATCCATTTCAAGGTTTTTGTCCTTGTCTGTATATAGTATTAACTTTTGAGCTGCCTCTTCTATAGACCCGGCTTCATATTGCACATGAAGATCAGGCAGGAAGTCTGCATAGGCTGCACCTTCAGGTCTGTCTTTATCAAAAAGCTCCACGGAACCGTCTTTATCTTCATCCCATTCAATAAGCATGCTTGAATACTCTTCAAGGGAGATATTTCCGTCTGAATTTTTATCAAAGAGGACAATAAAATCACTAACGTATGAATCCGGTATCCCCACTGACTCAAGCACAGCTATGGCTTCATCAGGATTTATTACTCCGTCTTTATCTTTATCATAGTTTATAATTAGCGACTGGGCTGATGCAAAGTGGCTTGAATAGTAATCAAAAGCGTTTTCTGTATCATCAAGGGCCTTAATATTCAAATAGTAATTGGCATAACCGGAAGCATAGTCAAAGAAAGCTTTCCACTCTTCACTGTTTAAAGAGGCCTGGTCATCAGTATCATATACGGATAAAGCATTTGTTAACTCTGATATACTTAATAAACCGTCATTATCAGCATCATAGTCATCGAATAATATATCAATCTTTACTGTCGGGACATTAATAGCATCGAGAAACTCTTTGTATTCGGTATCTTTATCTATTAAGCCGTCATTATCAGTATCTATTATGTTTAACAGGGTTTTTGCATTATCATTAATATTGTAAAAATTACTTATGGATAAAGAATCAGAATCTGAAAACCGGTTAAAAAACTCGAGTCCTTCAGCAAAATCAAATTCATCATCTCCATTTAAGTCAAAATTCTTTAGCCCGCTTTCAAGTTCCGCTAAATCAAGCTCGCCGTCTAAATTAGTGTCAAAATAACTGTATAAGTTATCTCCAAAAGAGCTTGCCAGCCCAACGTCATGTAAAAAATCATTAAATTCATCTTGATTAATGGTCCCGTTCTGGTTTGAATCAATAATATCCGTCAGCGCCTGGGCATTATCCTCTATGCTTAACGGGTCATTATTAGATTGGCCGTATACGCCAATATTGAATATATTTAAAATATTACTGAATTCTGAGGGCAGGTAATAATCCGCTTTTATTAACTGGGATTCCTTATAAAGATTGTAATAATCGCTGCCTTCCTGGTAAATTGGGTCCTTGTTTGTGTAATCTAAGTAACCGTCATTATTTTTATCCCAGTCTATAAGCGTATACATAAACTCTTCAAAATTAATACCATCATTTCCGGTATCGAATAAATCTACAAAATCGCTTCCATATCTTCCCTGGAGGTCATTGGCGTATAAAAAACTGGCGTATTCACTGGCATCTACTATTTGGTCTTTGCTTATGGTGTCCAGGGTAAGCATATAAGACGTAACTGTCTTAAAAAATGAGGCATATTGAGCATAATTTGTTGTAGAAGTATTCAGGTCAAGATTAGCTGAATCATTATAGAATTTAAGCGCTTCATTAAAATCAAGTTCACCGTCTCCATTAGTATCCAGTGAGTTTATAGCGTTTTTAACCTCTGTTTCACTTAATTTACCGTCTCCATTTGTATCATAGAGAGCAAAAAAATTATCAGCCATTTGCTCGGACATACCTATGGAAAGTAAGTACTTTTTATACTCTGTCTCTTTATCAATCTCTCCATCTTCGTCCATGTCAAAAATGCTTAAAAACAGGTCAGCGTTTTCCTCAAGGCTAAATGTGTCCTGATGCTGGCTACCTGCCTGTATTCCGTAAATATTTAATATATTTCTGAAATCTAAAACCATCTGCTATATCCCCTAAATTTGTAGAACTGACGATACTTTTACTATTCTCGATGCCTTAGTTTATATATCGGCAATCTTGCATATAACTTGGCAGTTTCAGAAGTAATAATTAACAAAACTTTACACTTTGGCGAGGCGTAACTACTCAGTCCCCCTTATAAAATGTAAAGAAAAAAAATTCATAGTATGCGAAAGTATATTATGAGATGTGAGCAAATTAATGAATGTGAATACATATTGGAGAAAGAACTAAAGGGTTAATTGAGTATTTCAATGTAAGTCATAGTATGGGATATGAAAGATTAATTCAATTATTTGAAGACATTTTAACCATAAGAAAAGAATTAATACACTTTTTGGAAAAGCTTAAAGTTCCATAAGATAACAATGGTTCAGAAAGGGCTTTAAGGAATCGGGTTATTTATCAAAAAGTTTCAGGAGGCTTCAGGTCAAAAAGAGATGCAGATACTCATGATATTATTGGTTCTGTAATAGAGACAGCGAAGACACTAAGCAAAAACATTCTTAATGAATTATTCACTCTTTCCATAAAAAATCAAGAATTATTACAAGCTTGAGTAGTTATTAAAAAAATAATTAATAGGCCGTAAAAATGCAAAAAATAATTTTATTTTTAATTATAATTTCCCTGCCGGTATTGATTTGCGGTTGTGATAAAACCGACAGCTCAGGTGATATTGTCAAAATTATGCCCCCTGTCGGGCATGAGGTTGTAAAAGACTTTCACTCAATAAACCGGGAAGACTTATTAAACCTTGCAGTAATTAACCTGAGAGCAGGGAAGACCCGGGAATCAATCGAACTGCTGGAAAAATTTACAACGTACTATCCAGGCAATTCAGTTGGACATCTACATCTTGGCAGGGCTTATTATGCAGATCAAAGATATGAAGATGCCATCGGACGGTTCAAAAGAGCATATGTACTCGACAGATACTCCCCAGAAGCTCTTTTCTATCTTGGTAAAGCCTATGATAGAGCAGGAAATACAAATAAAGCCGTAAAAACCCTGTATAAATACATTTTGGCCGAGCCTGACGCTTTGAGCAGGCAAAAAGCCGCTGATGAAATCAATCTATACACTGATCCGATTGGTGGAAAAGGTATCATAGGAAGGGTTTCTGTTACTGATGAAGTCATAAAGGAAAATAACCTGGCTTTAAGCTCAAAAGCTTGCTTTAACAGAGAAATTCCTGAAATTTTTGCTTCCGTTGAAATAGTTGGAGCCCCCTCTAATACTGACATAATAGCCATGTGGCTATACTTTGTTTCAGAAGGGAAAAAGATGAAAGTAAACTCTGCCTCTTTTAGCCTTACAGGTTCAAAAAATGCGCTTATTTCCCTAAAAAAGCCTTCTCAAAACTGGCCTGCCGGAAAATATAGTCTTGAAATCTTTGTAGATAAAGAAAAAAACACCAGTTTAATTTTTTACATGTTTTAGCTATACTTAACATCAAAATCTATTTAAGTTTTATTGGATTAATGACTATTAGTAAAAAAATACTTAATTTTATCCTGCTATGTACCCTGATGGTGTTAATATGTCTTAATAGCACTGTCTGTTTTGCCAGAGACAGGGAAGAGGAAAAAAGGTTTACAGAGGCCGGGGAACTTGACCCTGAAAAGTTAAATGCTTCTACAAACAGGACTTATGATGAAGCTATAACCATCAAGGAAATTCAAATAAGCGGAAATACCCTGGTTCCTGAGGAAATAATACTTGATACCATTAATGTAAAGCCGGGCGTAAAGTTTGATAGAAACATAATAAAAGACGACCTTAGAAATATCTATAATATGGGCTATTTCACTGAAAGAATAAAAGCTGTCCCTAAAGCTGACTCTTCAGGAATAACCCTTCGCATAGAAGTTGAAGAAAACGTTCCTGTAACAGGTTTTAACGTGGTCGGCAATGAATCTGTCGAGTCAGGAGAAATTGTTAAAGTGCTCGAGGACCAGGTCGGACTTCCGCAAAACATAGAGCTGCTGAATAATTCCATAAAGAAAATTGAAAATCTTTATACGGAAGAAGGATATGTGCTTGCAAGGGTTAAGAAGGTTCAAGATGACCCGGACGGGGTGATTAACGTCGAAATAAACGAAGGTATTATTGATGATATCGAACTATCAGGAAATTTTAAAACAAAAGATTTTGTCATAGAAAGACATTTAACTGTAAAATCCGGCGAGACCTACAATGAATTAAAGCTAAAAAAAGACCTGGCAAGGCTATTTGGGACACAGGCGTTTTCTGATGTGCGAAGAGTAATTTCCCCCTCGGAAAACGATCCTTCCAGGTATAAGTTAACCATAGAAGTCGATGAAAAAAGGACAGGCTCTATTTCTATCGGCGGCGGTGTAGATACAGAAACAGGATTTTTCGGGCAGGCAGGATATTTTGATAACAACTTCCTGGGAAGAGGCCAGGAAATAAGTTTAAGTACCCTTATGGGAAGTGGTAACCTCCTTGATAACAACGGTGTTATTGATGAATCCCCATTGCAGATCGAGCTGAAATTCATTGAGCCAAGGTTATTAAGAACATTGAATTCTCTTCAGGTAAGTGCTTTTTTGCAAGATATGGCCAGTTTTCAGGTTCCTTTGAGCCTGGAAAAGAGATTGGGCGGCAGAATAGAAATTGCGCGCCCCCTTAAAAAAATACCTAACCTGGCCGGAAGCATTAATATAGGAATTGAGAATGTAGACCTGGAAGAAGGCGATAGAGACGAGATCGTAAGGCTTTTTAACGAAAAAAATATAAATATAGCCGAAAGGGCAAAACAGCTGGAAGCAGGTTCTTTCATATCTGTCGGGCCATCGCTGGTCTATGATACAAGAAATAGTCTTATAAACCCAACTGATGGTTGGTATGCTTCTGCTAATGCAAAGGAATATTTTGCTATTACAGGCGGTTCGGAAACTTTTGGCAAAACCAGCTTAACAGTGAGGAAATTCTTCCCTGTAGGAAAGAAGTCTACAATTACTGTTGGAGGTAAAATAGGCACGGGTGTTGTAGGTTCAATCCCTGAGTTTGAAGCGTTCAGGCTTGGCGGGCCTTATACAATCAGAGGTTTTAGGGAAGGCGACGTTGGCTCAGGCAACGGTTTTGTGATGGGAAGTGTCGAGTTCAGGACTCCTGTCCCGTTTATTACAAAAATTTTAAACTATAAAATAATAAGGGATTTAAGACTGGCATTATTCTTTGATGCAGGATCCTTGTTTGAAGAAACCCTTACAAATTCTCTTTATAATTATCCGGGCTATGCCGTGTCTTTCGGAGGCGGAATTATTCTCCCGCTGCCGTATCTTGGCCCAATAAGATTTGACTATGGATATCCTATCACTTCTGTAGGTGCAGGAAATAAAAGAGGACGGTTTACTTTTGGTATCGGGGAAAGATATTAGAACCGGTCTTAAAAGAGCCTTATAAAAATCGGTATATCAAATTTTTAAAACATTTAAGAACGCTTCTGGTGTATAATTATTTTTAAAATTATAGATATACCGATTTCAATAAGTAACCGTTAAATGAAAATAATATTCATAAATCGGTATGGCAAAGCAGGAGCGACGTTTTCTTAATGTCGGGCTTTGCGGGCGTTAGCGGGAGCCTGGCCTCATTCATGCCGGCGGCAGCGGGAGCATAGCCTCATTCATGCCCGATTTTAAGAAAACTAACTCATTTTAGTATA
>JANQEB010000015.1 GCA_028278605.1 Candidatus Gastranaerophilales bacterium | reverse complement strand
AAGGATCTCAGGTAATGAGATTCTTCGCCCGCCCCGCCTATGGCGGGAGGCGGCTCAGAATGACGATTCTATAAAATTTACTTAACTGTGCACTAGTTTAAAGCATCTTTAACCAGGTTTTTTAAGGGTTTCTTTTATCCCTGCTTTCAATTAATTTTGATTCAAGGTCTTTAAGCATTGCTTCCAGTTGTTTGAGAATAAATTTATGTCTCATTTTAATGTAGGAATCAAATTTATCTTTTTCAAGTTCTTTTTTCTGGATAGCATTTTCAAAATAGTTTCTTTCATTAAGGATTAAAAGGGAAAGGAAGACATTATCAATTTTTTGAATATCATTAGCATCCAGCATTTTACCCTGAATTATCTGGTTATAAATACCTGTTGACCTTTTTAGCAGGTCAAGAAGCATGGCATTTTTTACGTCTTTTTCCGGTGAAACCGGTTGTTCAGGCGGGGTTGTCTGTGATTTATTTTCTTCTTTCATAGTTACTTCTCCTTTAATCCTAAGGATTTATACGATGTAGTATAATTAAGGCTGCTTTTTAATTTACCATATTTATGAGTTTAATAGATCATTAATTTATATTATATCGGCTTTTTAGAGTATACAAAACACTATCTGGGGCTAAAATCAAATGTTTATTTTTTCAATCCAACCCTAAGCTTCCTGTTCAATCTTTTTAATGTAAAGTTCCTGAATAAGAACAAAGATTGCAGCAGCGATTGCCGGGGATAAAATTACTCCGAACACTCCCAGTGTGCTTGCAGCAATTAGAATTGCAATAATAATCACTAATGGGTGCATTTCAAGGAATTTACCCAAAATTAACGGTGTTAAAAAGTGGTTTTCAATCCTCTGGACTATGATATAAACCAGTGTTGCCCACAGAGCAAGGATAGGATCCTGCGCAAGGCCAACGATAATTCCCGGCACAGAAGCTATAATAGGTCCAACAATCGGTATAATCTCTAAAATGCCTGCTACTATTCCCAGTAACAGCGCGAATTCTATGCCTACAATCTTTAAGCCGATTGCGGTTAGGAGTCCTACAGCAAACATTAATAATAGCTGGCCTCTGACATACCCGCCAACTTTCTTTGAAATTGTATCAGTTATATGGCTTGCTGTTTTCCTGTATTTAGGCGGAAATAGCTTAATATAGCTTTCGTTGAGTTCTTTTTTATCAAGGAGTATGAAAAGTACGATTACCGCAAGAGTAAATGCAGCGGCGATTCCGGCAAATAGGTTTATGGTAAACCCGATTGATTTACTTAAAATATTTTGTCCCAGCTTTGCAACATTAGCAATTATCTCTGAATAATCAGGTATAAAACCAGAGTTTATTGCCTGAATTTCAACACTGTCAGCCAGGTCAACAAGTACTTCCCAGTAAGTAGGGACCTTTTTAATAAATTCCTGGCCCTGGGAAATAATTACTGATATAAAAGGCACTAATATTGTAAGAATTACCACTATACCTATAAGATAAACCAGCGCCACAACAATTCCCCTGGGAATTTTCTTACTCATCCAGTCTACCGGGGGGAAAAGCGCACTTGCAATTACAAAGGATGCAAATATAAGAAGAATCACATCCATAATCTTGAATATAAATAAAACCAGCAGTATTAGTGTTACAAATAAAGCTATACTACCGGCAGAGACTGATATTTTTTTATTATCCATCGGAGAAACCTTAATAATACTGATTAACTTTACTCAAGTATTATATTACTTCCAGATCGGTTTAATTGTAAATATTTTATATATTTATTAAAAATAAATAACCCCAATGACGGGTTAGCTAAAAATGAATTATAGCTTAGTATAATTTTAAAAGTTTTTCAAAAATCTATATGGAATTGTTAAGGGCCTTCGGCCCTTGGCTTCCTTCAGGGTGGGAGTGGTGGGGATTTTTGAAAAATTTTTAACCCGTCATTCGGGTTAAATAACTACTCAGGTAGTTTATGATAAGGAGTTTTATTTATGGAGTACCTGAGTAGTTACCTACCAAAATTTAATATTAAATTTTGTAACGAAATAATATATCTCTGAATATATACTATTTATTTTGTTTTTATATAAATGTAAGGTAAATAATTGGTAAGGTTAAAATGAGTAACATCGGAGCCAAAGATACAATAGATAGAGCATTAGTCAGGCAGTACGCTAATGTGCAAACCTGTAACTTCGATGCAGAGAGTACAGTTGACCCCGAATCAATGTGGAAAACAATAGATTTACTCTCAACAACTCAAAAATCATATTTTGTGCTTATGAATAACTATAAAAAGGTCTGCTAAATAATTAAATCTAGCAAAAATACTTAAAATAAATATAACTGGCAATCTCCTCCTAACTAACTTAAGTGTGTTGTGTGTAATTTGCATGGACTTACCCCCGAAAAGGGGGTTTTTTATTTGGAAAATTTTTGCAATACAGGTACCTGAGTAACTCGAATTGCTAAATAACCTGAGTCGCCAATTAGCTAAAAACTAATGATAGCCGGATGGAATTTCTAAAAATCCCCACCACTCCCACCCTTAGTGGAATGTAAAGGGCTTCGCCCTTTACGAATCCTGATAGATTTTTAGAAATTCCATAAAAATTAATTGGCGACTCGGGTTAATTAATATTAATTAATTGAAAATAAATAGCAATTAATACTCTTTACCTGTTTTAACAAAATAGTTTAAAATTTTTCTTAAAAACGTATATACAATTTTTAAATATTGACTATCCGTTTTATTTTGAGAAAACTATAGGGCAAATATGATAAGTTTAAACTTTTATACGCAGTCCTGTAATAATCAAACGCCGTGTAAAAAACAGAATACCTTCACACGGTTACAAAAAGGTCCTGAAGACAGGGTCTCATTTTCATCTACTTTTTTAGAAAAACAACTTGCAATAAAATTTAAAAATATTGGAGACGAACATGCCCGAAACGATGAAAATGATGAGGCAATTTTCTTTTATAAAAAAGCGATAGAGCAAAGCTCCGGTTATATACAACCTTATTACAACCTGGCCAGGACTTATAAGGATAAAGGAAAGCTTGGGCAGGCTATAAGTACATATAAAAAACTTCTTGGGATAAAGCCCGACGAAATTGAAGCCCAGACGCTTTTAGGGCATTGCTATATAGAAAAAGAAGATTATGAAGCAGCCAGGATAGCTTATGAAAGGGCGATTGAAATTGACCCTAAATACGATTTTGCATCAAGGGCATTGAAAAAACTGGAAAATATACTGCTCGCCGAAGAAAACCCGGTGCAAGCTGATGCTATAACCCGGCAAATATCAGGAAACAGCTTAAAAAAAGCATTAAAACTGGTAAACCAGCATGCTTCACCCGGTTTAGTACAGGGTTTAAGGGATATAGACATAACATTTGACGAAACAGATTCATTGTCAGGACATAAAAATATTGCTCAATACGAAAACCATAACAAACGAATAGTCATTACCAGCGATTACATATGGGCGGCTCCGGAGATTACGGCAGCTTATATAATTCACGAAGCTGTCCATGCCAGGGACAGGGACGGGCTTTCCTCTATCATGGAAGAGCAGGACGCCTACCAGGAGTCAATTGAGTTCTGGATAGCGCACAATAACGGGGTAAAAGACCCGGAGCTTGACTTTGCGGCAGGTCTTTATAAAGAGAACCCCAATAAACTAAGAGAAAAAGTTGCTCACACCTACAGAAGCAGGGACGAGTCAATTCCTGAGTATTCACCTAACCATGTACCGCCCGGCAGAATGGATTTTTGGTCAAGGTTAAAAATCTATGTCTTAACTTTAAAAGACAATTATTATGGCGATGATATGCATGTTGATTAAGGATTTAATTCTTGATTATGCTATAAAAATCCCTTAAAGCGGCCTGTTTATCTGCAAACATCGGGATAACCCCGTCAAGAAAAACATATGACAGGGAATCGCTAACCGCATTACTTACATTACACAGTTTTAGAGTACCGCCATGGTTATTGCAATATTTAAATATGTAAACAATTACGCTTAAAATCTCCGGGCCGGTGGTGGTTACGCTCTTAAGATCAAGAACAATCTTATTGTAACCGGAAAGGCAAAGATTAACAGCTTCTCTTTTTAAATCATCGAGAACCCCTGCTTTAAATATGTTTTTAATAGTAATTGAAGCAATTTTATTTTCATCATCTTCAATAACAGACTTAATTTCAGGAGCGGAACCCCTTTTAATTTCATCAAAGCTTCTTAGTTTTTCCAGGATTTTTATATGCCAGTTTTCTGTTTTGCATATAAAATCGTCAGCGCCTTTTACAAAACATTCGTTAATAAGTTTTTTATCATCCGAACCCGATATTACAATCATTTTAGTATTATTTAATTTTGTTTTGTCATTGTTTTTAATTCTTTCGAGTAATTCAATACCGTCTTCCGGCTCAGGCAGGAATAAGTCCACAAAAACATAGTTAAAATTATGTTTTTTATAATTATCTACCGCCTCGTCAACTGTTCTGGCAATAAAAGAATTATATCCCGCTTTTGAAAGAAGTTTTGTTAACTGGAATAAAGATACTTCAAGGTCATCTATAACCAGGATATTTTTATTTTTCTCAAAAGCCAGGTCATCAGCATTTTGTTTTTGAGGGTAATATGGAGTTATTTTCTTTTCAAGCTCAACTAATACACGGGAAACATCATTTTCCGTAATATCTGCCGGAGGGGTTTCACCTATGAGTTCGTATAATTTTACTACCTGCGGGTCTGTCAGTTTAGCCAATCTTTTTAATTCCCAGATTTATAACCGTGTTAAACTTTTTATAAATTAATTATATACTAATACCCTGAAAAAAAAAGAGGAATAGAAATGAGCACAAAAATCAAATTAAAAATAGAAAAACTGCCAAACAATAAAGAACTGCCTTATTATGCTTCAAAAGGCGCGGCAGGCATGGACCTTACTGCCGGTATAGAAGAGCCGGTTGAACTTAAGCCGTTTGAGAGGAAGTTAATCCCCACAGGAATTATAATTGAGCTTCCTGAAGGATACGAAGCCCAGATCAGGCCAAGGTCAGGCCTGTCAATAAAGCATGGCATAACCCTCATTAACTGCGTAGGGACAATTGACGAGGATTACAGGGGAGAATTATGTATTCCCCTGGTAAATTTATCTGATACAACGTATGTAGTTCAGCCGGGAGATAGGGTTGCGCAGATGATAGTTGCGCCTGTACAAAAGGTAGAGGTAGCAGAGGTTGAAAAAACAAACGCAACAGTAAGGGCCGCAGGCGGGTTTGGTTCTACCGGCAAATAGCCGACGGTCTTTAAGTTATGCAGATTTCAATAAATAACCGTTAAATGACCTGAGTTGCTAAATAGGTAAATTAAGCGTCATTATTAGATTATAGGCACACAAAATAGAAAAAAGTCTGGATAAAAAAGCTGGAGTTGTTCTCACCCTAATCTTATTCAAGCCAAGCTTTTCTTTCATATAGCCAAAGACATTTTCGATCCATTGCCGTTCTTTTCCGCCAGTCAACTTGATTTTTATCTGTTTTTCATCCCAAAGTCTTTTATGTATGTCTTTTCCACGGTTACCATCATCATCTAAAACCCACCTGTCATTTAAATCGTCAAGCATATATTCAAGTTGCTTAATCTCAGCCTGAGTTCCAACGTTTGCAAATGCTATTAATCCTTGCTGGTCAATAATTGCCTCAAGTATAAACCCATAATGCCATTCTCTTTTACTTGCACATTTTACAAATCTTGCATCTCTAAAGGATTTTGCAAATTTACCCCTGATAGTTTCCATTACACCAACGCATGTGCCGTCGGCAACAAGTCCAAAACTATTGAGGTTAGCCAGTTTTTGCATT
>JANQEB010000002.1 GCA_028278605.1 Candidatus Gastranaerophilales bacterium | reverse complement strand
CTTGAGTCTACTTGGTGATGGATTGCTTCGCCCGCCCCGCCCATGGCGGGTACTGGGCTCGCAATGACAAATCACGTATTTTTATACCACTGCCAAATTTTTTTTTAAAACCTATAAAAAAAACTAGTTAGCTTCAGCCGCAAATTAGCCAAAAGCCAGGATATGGCTGAATAAAAATTAATTCTTGATTCTGGTTAATTAATGAGGAAGTAAAATATTGTTGATATAAAAAAATTTTTGAGATAAATTTTTGTTTGAATTGGAAAACAGAAGGGTAAATTTTTTTGTATATTCAGGGGTATGGAATACTGGCAGCATTTATCGGGTTTTCAATTTGCTTTGCGTTTGCTGCATTGGTTATGAGCTGGATTGTGCAACCCAAAGCCCCCGGTAAACTAAAACAAAACACTTATGAATGCGGAATGAAGCTCTTTGGCGATTCCCGCATTCAATATGACGTTAAATACTACCTTTACGCGCTTTTATTCCTGATTTTTGATATAGAAGCCGTGTTTCTGTTCCCGTGGGCAGTGGCTTATGATAAGCTGGGGCTTTTTGCTCTGATTGAAGCCCTTATATTTATGGTAATTTTAATCATCGGGCTGGTTTACGCCTGGAGAAAAGACGCCCTCAGGTGGCAGTAGAGGATTTATGAAGATAATTTTAACAGCAGTAGATGCGCTATATAACTGGGCAAGGTCAAATTCATTGTGGCCGCTTACTTTTGCCACTTCCTGCTGTGCTATAGAGATGATCTCAACAAGCGCAGCGAGTTTTGACATCGCAAGGTTCGGCGCTGAAGTGTTCAGGGCTTCTCCAAGGCAGGCTGACCTTATGATTACAGCGGGAACCATCACGCATAAAATGGCGCCTGCTATGATACAACTTTATGAACAGATGCCGGAACCCAAATACGTAATAGCAATGGGCGCATGCTGTGTTACCGGCGGAATGTACGAGAATGATTCCTATTCTGTAGTTAGAGGAGTAGACAGGCTTATTCCGGTTGATGTGTATCTTCCGGGTTGTCCTCCAAGACCGGAAGCCTTACTTGATGCGATAATCAAGCTCCAGAAAAAGATGAAGACCGAATCACTCCTTGAAAGAAGAGAATACTTAGAGGCTCACAAGCCCCGGGTTAGCTATTCTGATGATAAAAACTGCGAAGTGCTGCTTCCAAACCCGGAGATTGAAGTTATTCACTGGGGTGTTCAAAAAACTGCCCATGAAAAAGCTGAGGTAAGCTAATCAACTCAGTTGCTTTCTTCCCTTGATTCCATAGCCCCGTAAAAACCTATTAAAATAAAAACTATTAACGCAATGCCTGCAAAGATTCCGCCGTAATTTTCCGCTAAATTTTCCATTATTCTTCCCTTAAGAGTTTTATGTACTTTCTAATCTTTGAAACGACAATTCCTGTAGAGAATGAAGCAGCTAAAATTGCCAATATATCAAGATATACTACACTTTGTGATGCTCTATCATAACTTGATACAAGCCAGGCAATACAACCAATATTAACTGCTGAAAAAACAGTAAATAAATGTCTGTACCAGCCGACTTTTTGTTCAAAATATTTTTCATTTTTCCTGCTCACTGGTTAATTTTAACATAATTACTTAAATTTCAAACTTTGTTTTTCTTTATTGATATAAAAACATTTTTGGGATAAATTTTTATCTGATGGGACAAGAAAAGAATATTTCATTATTCACCATACGGGTATTATGCAGTGTCTGAATCAAAATTTTTAATTGATGAAAAGTACCGGGTAAAGTTTCTGGATAAGACTTCTGACAACATAGAAGCGGTTCAGGTCAAGCCTGAAATGCTTGTTGAAACCGCAACTTACCTTAAAATGAGCAGGGATACCCGGTTTGATGTGCTGTTATCAGTCAGCGCAGTAGACAAATCCGAGTGTTTTGAGGTGGTTTACCATTTTTACTCGACTGTTTATGCCGGAAAACTGGTTTTAAAAGTCGTCCTTAGTAAAGCTTGCGCTGAAGTTGAATCACTTTGCAGTGTTTACTCAGCGGCAAACTGGCATGAAAGGGAAACTTATGATCTTTTTGGAATAAATTTCTTAAATCACCCGAATTTAGAGAGAATCCTGCTTCCTAACGACTGGCAAGGCTATCCGTTAAGGAAAGACTACGTTAATGACGATGAAAGACTGAGCTGGAACCGCAGATAATGAGCAAGTTAAAAGAAAACACAATTCAAAAGGATATGTTGATAAATGTTGGGCCGCAACACCCCAGCACACACGGTGTTTTAAGGCTTGTTATAACCCTTGAAGGCGAAATTATAAGAGATACAAAGCCTGTAATAGGCTATCTTCACCGCGGCAAGGAAAAACTGGCTGAAAGCAGAACGTATTTCCAGTATTTGCCAATGGTTGACAGGGTTGATTACCTTTCGGGTTTCTTTTACCAGGCAGCTTATTGTTATGCCGTAGAGTCAATTGCAGGGCTGAAAATCCCGCGAAGGGCAGAGTATATCAGGCTCATAACAATGGAATTAAACAGGATAGCCTCTCATTTGCTATGGCTGGGAAGCTTTTTACTTGACCTGGGAGCAACATCACCACTGTTTTACGTATTCAGGGAAAGAGAAGAGATAATCAAACTCCTTGAACAGCTTACCGGCCAGAGGATGATGTTTAATTACTACACCTTTGGCGGGGTGAAAATGGAACTTCCGGAAGGTTGGCCAGCTAGTGTTCTTGATTTATGTAAAAAGTTGCCGAAATTATTTGACGAATACGAGGCTATAATTACAAAAAACCCTATTGTCCTTGAAAGAACCAAAGGAGTAGGAATAATGAGCGCTCAACAGGGTCTGGATTACGGGATTAGCGGGCCAAATATAAGAGCATCAGGCGTAAACTACGATTTAAGAAAGTCAAACCCGTATTCAGTTTATGACGAAATTGATTTTAACGTGTGTCTTGCCCGATCAGGAGACAGCTATGACAGATATATTGTAAGAGTAGCTGAAATGAGAGAATCAATTAAGATCATTGAAAAGGCTTTAGACCGGCTTCCAGGCGGAATCCCTGAGAAGTTAAAGGTTAAAAGAGTAAACTGCGGCTGCAATAAGGACGATTGCGGATACTGCGGTTTTGACACGCGGTTAATGGGCAAAAAACTTAACGCGGCAGTATTTAAACCACCCATAGGAGAGGCAACGGCAATGATAGAGGCTCCTCGCGGAGTTGCATGCTGCTACGTTGTCAGCGACGGAACCAACAAACCCTACCGTGTAAAATGGAGAACCCCGTCATTCTCAGCGGTTCAGATATTGCCCGAACTTATAAAAGACAGGCTATTTGCTGACTTAATGCCGATTTTTGGCAGCTTTGACGTTGTGCTGCCGGAAGTTGACAGGTAAAAAACGGAGAAACCCTTATAATGTATGAGCTATACGCAAAAATTATAAATATAATCGGCATCCCCGAAATCTTCGCACAGATGACATGGCCTGTATTCCCGTTTGGATGTGTAGCAGCGCTTCTTGTGCTTGTTGTGATTTTCCTGGTGTTAATGGAAAGAAAGGTTCTTGCCTGGCTTACCGTAAGAAAAGGCCCGAACAGAGTCGGTCCAAACGGTTTTCTCCAGACATTTGCAGACGCGATAAAGCTTCTTTTTAAGGAAGACATTATGTCAAGGGATACCAACAAAGTGCTGTTTACTATTGCGCCTATAATTGTATTTGCCCCGATTATGGTAATTTATGGATTAATGCCGTTTACCGAGCATTTTGTCGCGATAAACCTAGCTGTCGGGCTGTTTTTAGTATTTGCGCTATCCTCAATAACCACGGTAGGAATCGTTATTGCAGGCTGGGCAAGCAACAATAAATACTCGCTGCTTGGCGGAATGAGATCAGCAGCCCAGGCAATCAGCTATGAAATCCCGCTGGTAATTGCGGTTTTAGCGGTCGCAGTGCTTGCCGGCAGCCTTAACCTCGTTGAAATAGTCGAAAACCAGGCTGGAGGAATCCTTTCCTGGAACATGTGGCCTGCTTTTATCGGGTTTATAGTGCTGTTTATCTGCTCAATCGCCGAGGTTAACAGGATTCCGTTTGACCTGCCCGAAGCGGAAAGTGAGCTTGTAAGCGGTTATAACACTGAGTACTCAGGGATGAAATTTGCTCTTTTCTTTCTTGCAGAATACTCAGCGCTGTTTATAATTAGTGTGTTAATTGCCACGCTGTTTTTAGGAGGGTATTTATCACCGTTTAATGACTATTTATCAGTAATTTTATTTACTAACCTGATAACTAACCCTGAAATAATGGACTTATTCATTCATATAGAACAGGGATTCTGGCTGGTAGCAAAGACTTATGCCCTGATTTTTGCCATAATCTGGATAAGAGGGACTCTGCCGCGATTAAGAGCAGACCAGCTAATGGGATTTAGCTGGAAATTCCTGCTGCCGCTGTCGCTTTTTAATTTAATTCTTGTCGCAACCTATAAATTAATGATTTAAGGATAATAGTAAATGAAAAATATTGATTTAACTGAAAAAGTAATCACCGGTCACAAATTGTGACCGGTAAAAATACCAGGTAAGTTTAAATGTTTTAGGGTAATTACACATGGAAAATACATTAATACCAATAGAAATAATAGAAAACAGAATTTTTGTTATACATGGTCAAAAAGTCATGATTGATAGAGATCTGGCTGAATTATATGGAGTAAAAACATACAGGTTAAATGAAGCTGTAAAGCGTAATAAAGAGCGTTTTCCAGATGAGTTCATGTTCCAGCTCAATGATAATGAGAAAAAAGAACTGATCGCAAATTGCGATCGGTTTAAAACCCTTGTGCATTCGACTTCTAATCCATATGCATTTACAGAACACGGTGTAGCAATGTTATCATCTGTATTAAACAGTAAACAGGCTATTGCTATTAATATACAAATAATAAAGACCTTTGTAAAGCTTCGTGAGATGGCTTTAAGCCATGCTGAAATGGCAAAAGAGCTGCATGAACTCAAAATGAACCTGATAAATTACGCGCAACACAACAATACTCAGATAGAAGAGATATTCAAACAGCTTGATTACTTGAATGAACTTCACAGACCTGCTCAGGTAGGGTTTTAACAAAAGGAAACAACAGTGAAAAACGTGATCACAAAGACAATAAGCGCAATCATAGAAATTGGACGGGGCATGTCCACAATAATGAAGCACTTTTTCAGGAAACCGATCACACTGGAATACCCTGAAAAAAAACCTGAGCTAAACGGCAGGTTCCGCGGCAGGCTTGCGCTTTTAACAGATAAAGACGGTTCAGACGTCTGCATCGGCTGCAAAACCTGTGCTAAAGTATGCCCATGCACTGATTTGATTCAGATAGAGACCTCAAAAAATCCTGAAACCAAAAAACTCAATGTTGACCGGTTTACAATCGATATTGGCCGTTGTATATTTTGCGGTAACTGCACTGACGTGTGCCCTGTTACGGCAATCGTATCAACAGAGCAGTTTGAGCTGGCTGACTACTCAAGAGAAAGCCTGGTGCTGGATAAAAAAGGGCTGACACTAAGCCCAGAGGAGTCTGAGCAAGTAAGAGACAAAAAAGAAAGGGAGCGTAAGTAATCATATTATGGAAATGCAGGATATAATATACTCGTTTTTCTTTTATGCCATAGCTTTTGTGCTTATAATAGCAGCGCTTGGCGTTGTGTTTATGCCAAGAATCGTGTATTCGGCGGTTTCTATGGTAGTTGCATTCCTTTGTGTCGCCGGGATTTTCGTCCTGCTAAACGCGGATTTCGTTGCTGTTTCCCAGGTAATTATTTATGGCGTGGGAATCACGATAGTCATGATCTTTGCAATTATGCTTACAGCAACCAGAGAGGACAAAAAACTCTGGCTTGCTTTTAAATTCAGATCATTAGTAGCAATCGGATCAGCAGGTTTATTGTTTTTATTAATTCTGGCTGCTGTTACAAAGGGATTCACAATGCTAAGCTCGGAAGCAGGATTATTTGCAGTGCAGAAACCCTCTCAGGAAGTGATTCAGCGACTTGCTGCAGAGGGAACGACTTCTGCAATCGGAAAAGCGCTGCTTACAAATTATGTCTTGCCGTTTGAAATCCTGTCATTATTACTGCTTGCGGCAATTATAGGGGCTATAGTTATTGCGGGCAAAGGCAAGGATAAACTTATAAACCCCACAACCGCAGGGGAAAAGCCGGACTGAGCCCCCGTTATTTTTTGAAAAAAATCGGAGTTGAGTGAAAAATGAGTTGGGAAGAAATTTTAATAAAACTGTTTAACGTGGAACTAACGCACTACATCGTTTTAAGCGCTGTTTTATTCTGCATAGGCATTGTGGGGCTTATTGTTTGCCGGAACGTAATCAGGGTTTTGATGTCGATTGAAATCCTGTTAAGCGCTGTTAACATTAATTTTGTGGCGTTTGCAAATTACACTGACCTTGGTGATCTTAAGGGGCAGGTTTTTGCAATATTTATAATGGCTGTTGCCGCGGCAGAGGCGGCTATTGGGCTTGCAATACTGCTTGCGCTTTACAGAAACAAACCTTCTGTTGATACAGAAGAGTTCAAAGAGCTGAGAGGATAAGGAGAAAAAGAATATAATGGAGCAGTTTCTTGAATTTTTCGTAGAAAACGCCGGGGCAATTGCGGCATTGCCTTTGTGGGCTTTCCTTATCATTGTTTTCGGGCAGAACCTCGGTGTTTATGACAACAAAAAAATCACTGCCTGGATCACCTGCACAAGCACGTTTATCGGGCTTATCTGGTCAGTATGCATTCTCTTCTGGACATTTGGCGCTGAAGAACCCTTTTCAAAGAACATAACCTGGCTTAGCGCAGGCAATATCGAGCTATCTGCCGGCTGGTTAATTGATAACCTCGCGGCAATGATGCTGCTTGTGGTAACCGGGGTTAGCCTTCTTATTCAGGTGTATTCTCACGGCTATATGGAAAAAGACGATGGTTACCACAGGTTTTTCTCCTACCTGAACCTTTTTAACTTCTCCATGCTGGGCCTTGTGCTTAGCAGCAATCTGTTTCAGATATATATTTTCTGGGAACTCGTAGGAGTGTCCAGTTACCTGTTGATTGGTTTCTGGTTTAGAAGGCCGTCAGCTGCACATGCGGCAACTAAAGCGTTTATAATTAATAGAATAGGTGATTTTGGGCTTCTTGTCGGGATCATCGCCTTTCTGTTCTTCTCCATTAACTGGTGGGCAGCAAGCGGAAACATCTATTTAGGCTTTACTTCACTACAACCCGCCGCTGAATACGTTTTAACAGCGGCAGGACCCGTGGTTTACTGCCTGATTGCGCTTGCCATATTTTGCGGGCCGATTGCAAAGAGCGCACAGTTCCCGCTGCATACGTGGCTTCCTGATGCAATGGAGGGGCCGACGCCTATCAGCGCATTAATCCACGCTGCAACAATGGTAGCAGCCGGAGTATTCCTGATTGCACGGGCATACCCAATATTTGAGGCTTCGCCATGTGTGATGACCACGATTGCCTGGATAGGCGCTATAACAGCGTTTATCACAGCTACAATTGCAATAACGCAGTATGACCTCAAGAAAACCCTTGCCTACTCAACATGCAGCCAGCTTGGATATATGGTAATGGCAATGGGAGCGGGCGCATACGCTGCCGGGCTTTTCCACCTTATGACGCACGCGTTCTTTAAGGCAATGCTGTTTCTGTGTTCAGGCGCGGTTATTCACGGGCTTAACGACCAGCAGGACATGCGCTATATGGGCGGTTTAAGAAAGCATATGCCGGTTGTCGCGTATACCTATCTTATTGGCTGCTTTGCGATTTCAGGGATTCTTTTGAGCGGGTTCTGGTCAAAAGAGGAAATTTTTGCCGGCTTGTATGGAAATAATATGACACTGCTAACTATTGGGTTAATCGTGGCGTTTATAACCTCATTTTATATGTTCAGAAGCTACTTCTTAGCCTTTGAAAACGAGTATAGAGGTCATGCTCATCCGCATGATGCCCCAAAAGTTATGACAATTCCTCTTATCCTGCTTGCAATCCCCTCAGTCTTTATCGGATTCCTGCTTAGCGGCAAATTTCACCTGCCGTCATTTGATAAATATATACTTTCAGGCCATGAAGCCTCGGCCCATGCAGGCCATCATGAAAGTTTGATGTTACCTGTTGTTTCTTTATTAATTGCGCTTGCCGGGCTTTTAACAGCTGCTTATTTATATCATGACAGGTTTAAGGCATTACGCGAGTCAGTTAAAATCACTGCTGATAACATTATCAAAACAGCAAAACCTTTTTACTCGCTCACAACAAACCTCTGGTACATTGATAAGCTCTATTATTGCTTCATAGATAATATCTTCCTGCCGGTCTGCGAATTCGCGGCTAATTTCGATAAATTTGTAATAGACGGGATCGTCAATTTCATTGGTGTTAAGACCAGATTTGAAGGCTGGTTTTTAAGACAGTTCCAGACAGGACAGCTTCAGACATACCTGGCAATCTTATTCTCAGGGCTTGTTGGGTTAACTCTAATATTTGTCGCACTAAACTTATTTATGTAAGGAAAAAAAATGCAATACTTATCGCTAACATTATTAATATTTTTACCGCTTATAGGCGCTCTTATCATATGGGGGCCGTGGTTTGCGCACAATGAAGTCAAGATCCGCCGCTTTGCAAAAGGGTTTGGCGGAGTTATATTTATCTATTCGCTTTTCTTTTTGGCGTTTTTTAACCCCGCAAAAGAAGGGTTTCAATTCGAGCAAACACTGACGCTTCCCGGCGGAAAGCCCTGGCTGGAACCGCTGGGTTCAAATTTTGCGCTTGGGGTTGATGGAATCTCGCTTTTATTAATAGTTTTAACGACTTTTCTTGTGCTGCTTGCCCTGATTGCAAGCAAATACAGCATAACTAAACGCCATAAATTTTACTATTCAATGATATTCTTGCTGCAAACAGCTATTCTTGGGGTGTTTGCGGCAAAAGACCTGTTTTTATTCATTATTTTCTGGGAAATAGAGCTGATTCCGATGTATTTTTTAATTTCCGTGTGGGGGTCCGGCAGGAAGGAATACTCGGCTATGAAGTTCATTCTCTATACTTTTGCGGGCAGTATCTTTATGCTGGCTGCGATTCTGGCGATTGTTTACTATAATTACCTGCAAACAGGGATTTTTACGTTTGACCTGACTACATACACCTATATGAAAGCGTTTGCATACCCGACCCTGCTTGGAATCCTTGCTTTCCTCGGATTTTTCATAGCATTTGCCGTTAAGCTGCCTGTGGTACCGTTTCACACGTGGCTTCCAGACGCTCACGTTGATGCGCCGACCCCTGTAAGCATGCTGCTTGCCGGAATACTTCTAAAAATGGGAGGGTACGGGCTTATCAGGATGAATTTACAGATTATGCCTGAAATAATGCAAATATTAGCGCCGCTTGTCATAATCCTTGGGGTTATAAACATTTTATACGCTGCAATCGTTGCCACAGCGCAGCAAGACCTGAAAAAGCTGGTAGCGTACAGCAGCGTAAGCCATATGGGAATTGTGCTGCTTGGCCTTGGCGCAATGAACGTTGCAGGGGTTTCAGGCGCGGTATTCCAGATGGTGGCTCACGGAGTAATCAGCGCCGGGCTGTTTATGATTGTGGGCGTGATTTACCTGCGCACTCACACCCGTCAAATCCCGGAGCTTGGCGGGCTGGGCCAGAATTCACCCAAGATAATGTATTTTGCCATGATAATTGCCCTTGGAAGCCTTGGTTTGCCGCTTTTGATCGGGTTTGCCGCGGAAACCCTCGCTTTTTACGGGGCATTTACCTCTAATGTGTTTAGCGGGTTCAGTCTGTTTGACGTTTATATCCCTGTATCAATCCAGATCCTTACTGCGATTGCGATAATCGGGGTTATATTTACCGCTGTTTACATCCTGTGGATGTTTCAGCGTGTTTTCTGGGGGAATATATTCCATAAATGGCGAAAATTCCACGATGCAAGCCCGCATGAAATGGTGGTGTTAATATCCTTGATACTTGTAATTGTCGTATTCGGCCTTAACCCAACGGGAATGACAGATATTTTCGGCCCGACCGTAAGCAGCTTAATGAAATTAATTTAACCGGGAGTATAAAATGGAACTTATAACTCAAATAAAAGATGTGCTCTTGCCTGAATCAGTTATGGTGCTGTTTATTTTGCTGACAGCAATCCTGAGTTTTCTTCTGGGCAGTCAAAAGCAGAATTTTATATTCTATGTAAGCCTTACTGGAGTAGCTCTTGCACTGGTATCGCTTTCATTTGCAGACTATACAGTTGAAAAACAGGCCCTCTGGGGAAGCTATGTTTCTGACTATTTTACATTTGTGTTTAGAATTATAATCCTTGTAGGAACAGCATTTACACTGTTTCTTACAAAGGACTACGTTGAAAATTTTGGAAGGAGCAAGGCAGAATTTTACTTCCTGCTTTTGACCGCTTCACTTGGCGGGATGCTGTTATGCGGGGCCAATGACCTCGTGATGGTCTTTATAGCGTTGGAAACCCTGAGTATAGCGAGCTTTGCCTTATGCGGTTATACAAAACTGGACAAACTCAGCAACGAAGCTGCCCTTAAGTACCTGACATTCGGCGCTGCTGCCAGTGCTGCGATGTTATACGGGTTTTCATTCATCTATGGCATCACTGCCCAGACCAATCTTGGTGCAATCGCAGGTTTATTATCTACCTATGAAATAAATTCAGTTTTAATTATCGCGTTTTTGCTTATCCTGGCAGGGTTTGGATTTAAAATTTCAGCCGCGCCGTTTCAGGCGTGGGCTCCTGATGTTTATGAAGGCGCGCCGATTCCTGTTGCGGCGTATCTTTCAGTTGTATCCAAGACCGCGGGATTTGCGGTTCTAATCAGGTTTATGACGCTCATATTCCCGGAAGCCGCGATTTTCAGCGTAATTCTTGCAACTATAGCTGTAATCACAATGACAGCAGGTAACTTAATGGCAATGGGCCAGCAGAATATACGAAGGTTAATGGCATACAGCTCAATTGCGCATGCCGGATACATCCTTCTTGGGCTGGCAATCCTTACCGGCGAAGGGATTACAGCAATGACATTTTACCTGATCACCTACTTGTTTATGAACTTTGGTGTATGGGCTGCTATAGAACTGTTTGCACTGGCAACAGGCAAGGATAATATTGATGATTACAGCGGTCTTGGGATAAAATACAGGTATTTCTCATTTGGGTTTGTGTTATGCCTGTTGTCTTTAGCGGGAATCCCGATTACCGCAGGGTTTTTTAGCAAGTTTTACCTGTTTAAAGCTGTTGCGCTGGCAGGTTTCTGGTACATGCCGGTCCTGATTATTGCCCTCATAAACACTGTGGTTGCACTTTTTTACTACATGAGAATCATCAAGGTGATTTACCTGAAACCGCCTGCTGAAATCAGGCATGAGCACGTGTTTAAAATTGCCTTTCCTGTCAAAGCTGTTATGGCTGTATGTGTAATCGGGGTTATAACTCTTGGAATCTTTGCCACACCTGTTATTGAGGAATCCAGGGTTATTACCGTCAAGCAAGATCAAAAAGTTGCTGTAAGCCGCTAACCAGGGCTGTCTTTTAAGAAATCCGCTCTGCTAGCAAAATGGTTTCTACGTGGTAGGTATGGCAAAACATATCAACCGGTTGGACAAGTTTGACCCGGAATTTTTCGCTTAAAACTTTCATATCCCTTGCAAGGGTTGCGGGGTTGCAGCTTACATATACCAGAAACTTGTCTGTCAGTTCCATCACCCCTTTAAGAACTTCTTCCGAGCAGCCTTTTCTGGGCGGGTCAAGTATAGTTACATCAAATTTCTTACTTTCAGAAGCTAACCCCGGAATTGCAATATCTGCATTATCCTTAATATATGTTATATTAGAGATGTTGTTCCGCGAAATGTTTGCCAGTCCGTCTTCTACAGAACTTTCAGAGGATTCAACTGCTGTTATATGCTTTGCCAGGTCGCTTAAAAATACGGAAAAGCCTCCTGAACCAGCGTAAACATCAAGAACTTCAGGCGCAGTTATTCTCTCAGAGACAATTTTTCGCACTTCCTTAAACATTTGAGCGGCAGCAGATGGGTTTACCTGGAAAAACGCGTCCCGGGAAATCCTGAATACTTTACCGTCTAAGGTTTCTGTAACAGAGTTATTTCCCTCAATAAGCCGGCTTTTATCCCCCAGAATAACATTTGAGCCGGATGTATTGAAGTTAACACCGACTCCTTCTGCCCGGTGGAACTTTTCTTTAACCAATTTACACAGTGTAATTATGTTTTCCGGAATTTTACCTGAGTTAATTACTATAGTGAGTATAAAATTCTTGTTGGTTGCGCTGTATCTGTAGACAAAATGCCTGACCAGGCCTTTTTTTGTCTTTTCATTATAAGCAGACAGGTGAAGTTCCCTTGCTTTTTCTCTTAAAAATGCTGTTACTTCATCTATAATTCCGGGTTGAACAGGGCAATGCTTTATGTTGATTATGTCGTGGGTCCCTTTTTTATAATAGCCGGCCAGAAACCTTTTTGAAACCTTTGTCCGGGAGACAGGAAACTGGACTTTGCATCTGTATTCTTTTGTTTGAGGGCTTTCTAATGTATCATTAACAGGTATTTTTATTCCGGCAATTTTATCCAGGGTTTCTTCAACTATTTTTTTCTTGGCTATTAGTTGTTCCTGATAATTAATATGTTGCCACTGACAGCCCCCGCAGGTATTTGCCAGTGCACAAAAAGGCTTTACCCTTTGTGGTGAAGGTTCAATAATTTCTTTTAATATTCCCCTGGCATAATTTTTTTTAACTGAAATTATTTCAGCCCTGATTTTATCCGCCGGCGCTGTATCAGGGACAAACACGGCTATATCATTAAATTTAGCTATACCTTCCGCGCCATAGACTAATTTTTCAATATCAAGCCCGATTATTTCACCTTTTTTAAGCATATTTCAATTAACTTTGCAATAAGCTCTGTTTCTTTTGCATCCAGCTCAAACTGCTGTTTTAACAGCTTTTTTGAAGAAGAGGGGCTAGATTTTACTAATATTTCTTCTTCATCATCAAAAAAGTACAATGGATTAACCTTATATTCATTAACCAGTTTAGTTAATATTTCAAATTTAACTGTATGCTTTTCTTTTTCTCATTCTCTCAGTGTTTTAGGAGTGATACCAAGTTTTTTAGCAAACTCAATTTGCTTATATCCAAGAGCTTCTCTTATCTTGATTAGCTTTTTACCAATTGTCATAATATTCCTATTTAATAGCCAGGTAAAAATCGTGTATTTTTCTTGATAATAGGCAAATTATCACTTATTATGGTTATGTCTAAAAAACAGGGTTATCCTATTGCCAGGAGGGTTGGTCTGTTCGCATTATCAACCCTTTTGGTTTATTAACCATCTGAATTATAAAACAGAAGTTACCTTTTTAGCAAATCATTTTGTTTAACCGGAAATAAAAAAAAATCTCTTGATTTCTTAAAAACCTCCAGACTGATTGGGTGGACGTTTTAAAGGAATTTTGCATTAGTCATATTAAGCCTTTCAACTATTTAACAATTCGAGTGATACCTCTTCACAAAAATATTTTTTTTCATGGTAATATATGTATCTAAATCAACAGTTAATTTAAAAAATAAATGGAGGTATTAATAATCTTGCGTAAATACGAACTTTTTTGCCTGCTAAAAGCCGGTTTTGATATAGAAAACGTGGATAAGGTAATCGAAAATATTGAAACGACAATTAAAAACCTGGGCGGAAGCGTCTCTGAAACCAATAAAATCGGACGTAAAAGGTTAGCATATGACGTTGGAGGAAGCAGGGATTCTTTTTGCGCTTCATTTAACTTTGAAATGAGCCCCGATAAAATAAAAGAACTCAAAAGATTATTAAAACTCAATGAAAGTGTGGTAAGAGACTTTATATCCTTGCTGAACACAACAGCCAACGTAGCTTCTTAAAGGGAAATATAGGTTAAGTTATGAGCATAAGTAAAATTGTAATAACAGGACAGGTTTTAAGAGCGCCGGAAAAAAGGTTCACTGATAATAACCTTGCTATTTGCAGCTTCACAATGAATTTTGGTTATGACAATGAAGAAAAGGTAATCAGGGTATTTACCATGGGAAAAGTCGCGGAAAAAGCGGCAGAAACCGTTCAAAAAGGACAAACCGTTATTGTAGAAGGAAGACTGCAAACAAATTCAGTAAAAACTGACTCGGGCACAGATAAAAAATTCTTTGAAATAAACGCCCAGAATATAGAAATTATGGGTCAACAGGCTGCAGTGAGTTCAGCTCCAAAAGAAGAAAAAGAAGAATTTAGCCTGGCAGATGAAATAAGCAGTGATGATTTAATTGGCGAAGATGAAATACCGTTTTAGAAAGGACTCAATCAATGAGACATATGGACAAAAGAAAATTCAAACCATGCAGCTTCTGTGCTGATAAGATAGATGACCTGGATTTTAAAGATACTATCAAAATTAAAAGATACCTCACAGAAAGAGGTAAAATAATACCAAGAAGAATTACAGGAAACTGCGCTTTCCACCAGAGAAAAGTAGCTACAGCCGTAAAAAAAGCCAGGGAAAACGCATTAATTCCATATATCTTCGAAAACTAAGGTATATTACTTTCAGCCCCGGCTTGGCCGACCTTAAATATTAAAATATGGAAAATTTTTTAAATAATAAAAATCCCCTTCAAAAAAAGGTTCAGGGCAACACGGGTAATCCTGAATCCTCTTTTATGTTGGAGGAAAAAATAAATAGTTTTCTTGATAAAAAAAACTATGAGGAATTCCTGAAAAAATACAATGAAATATTAAAAAATGACCCTGATAACCTTGAAGCAATCATTAATACAGGGTTTATCCTGTTTTTGAAAGACGAGGAAGAAAAAGCCGAGGAGTTTTTTCAAAAAGCAAAGGACCTGGCCCCTGATAATTACCTTATTTATTTAAATATTGCTAATTTATATCTTGAAAAAGAAAAATATGAAAAAGCAATTTTATATTATAAAAGAACACAGGTTCTTTCGCCTGGCAATCCGGAAGTCTTTGCATCCATAGGACAGGCGCTTTACGGATTAAAAAAACTTGAAGAATCCTTAAACTACTATAATAAGGCCCTGAAGCTTAATCCTGAAAAACAGGAATACCTGACTAACCTGGCAAATATTTATGCGGAAACAGGCCGGCCGGAAAAAGCGGCAGAGCTTTATGAAAAAGCTGTAAAACTTGACCCTGATGACTATAAAGCTTTAATATGCCTTGGAAATACTTATACTGAAATGATAAAGTATGATAAAGCATTTGAATGTTTTGAAAAAGCTATTTTAGCAGCGCCTGAGTATTCCAAAGCATATTTGTGTTTTGGAATTTCCAGGTCATATGCAGGCCAAACCGATGAGGCAATTGAATATTACAAAAAAGCAATTTCACTAAACCCGGAAGAGGATAAAACTTATATTATCCTGGCTAATACGCTGGTGGAAAAAAATTTTTATGATGAGGCTATAGAATATTACAAAAAAGCAATTGAAATTAATAAAAAAAATACCCTGGCATATGTAGCTCTTGGCAATACACTTGCACTAAAGGGGGACCTGAAAAATTCCCTTGACTATTACCGGGATGCATATTTGCTGGAGCCTGATAATAAAAAAATCAGCTTTATATATGAAGAAGCAATTGAAGAGTATGCTAAAAAAACAATTAAAAGAATAACTGAAGATGATTATGATGATGATTAATTAGCACCCGGGAGGATAATAAATGAGAGGATACAGAAATTATACAAATTACAGACCGCAAATAAGCCCTTTAGAAAGGCTTATTAGCGGTTTATCCTGTTTGACATATGGACTGGCAGGCTTTATATGGATTATTATTTCACATATCAGGAACCAGCCTTTATCTTCATTTACAAGATTTCATATATTTCAGTCTATATTTGTTTTTATCGGAATCTACGTACTGGGTCTGATTTTAAATATTTTCCTTGGCTTTGTCAAAATTATGCCATTTATCGGTCCGATTATCGTGAATATAGTTTACTTTGTTAACGGTTACCCGCTAATTTTTGGATTACCTGCAACTGTATTTATAGTACAAGCCCTGGCTGTTTATATGGCTGTTTGCGCTTTTATGGGCAGGTATGCGGAAATACCCGGTGTTTCAGAGCATTTCAAAAGAATGGCTTAATCCTTTACAACAGGCATTTTTTTAGAAAAAAAAACCCCATGACCAGACTCATGGGGAAATCGTGTTATAGCATTGAACTAGTTAAGTTTATTATAACCAATTTAATCGATTGGCAAACAAACATATTTTCGGTTTTACAAATTTTTTAAAAATTTACATTATTTAATAAAAAACCTGGTAAATGTACTTTATAAAGTTTAGAGTTAAAAAATTTGGCAGTGGTATTTTTTGACGTGGCGTCATTGCGAGGAGTGAAACGATACTTCGCTTCGCTCAGCACAGGCTCCGCAATCCACTTGAGTCTACTTGGTGATGGATTGCTTCGCCCGCCCCGCCCATGGCGGGTACCGGGCTCGCAATGACAAATCACGTATTTTTTATCACTGCCTTATTCTTTATTAGTATTTTTTCTTTTTTCCAGGGCATCAATGAGTTTTTGCATCTTTACGGTCGTTTTTTGAATAGATTCATTAAATTCATTAATATACCCAAGTTCCCTGTTTTTTATCCCGTCAATTTTTTCATTAACTTCCTTAACCTTTTTATTAAAATTTTTCATTTTTTGGGTCAGCTCGGTGATTTTCATCTGTGTTTCGTCTTTTTCAATAAAGTCCGCAATATTATCAGTGGTCTCTTTAAGCTTATTGATACCGTCTTTCACTTCTTCGCTGCCTGCAAAATCCCCCATGACCTGCTTAACATGACCTATACTCTCACTGGTTTCTTTAACAAGGTCTTTTATTTTTTTTGTATTATCAATTGTTTTCCGGCTATTTTGCTCAATTATTATTCCTGAGTGTTCAAACTGTTTTGCTTTTTCTTTTATGGCTTTGGAAGTTTCTTTTAATTTCCCGCCTGCGTTTTCAGCGTTTTTATCCAAAAAATCCAAAATAGCCTCAGAAATATCAAGTGTAGTTTCAGAAAGGATGTTTAAAAGGTCTTTTGCTCTTTCAATCCTGAGCGGGTCAACAGGTTTTAACAATTGGTCCCCGGCGACAATAACATCAGGCGGTCTTATTTCAATTGACTTTGAACCGACAAGGCCATAAAATTCAACGCCCGCCCTGGAACCGGGAGGAATTTTAGCATTTTTATTTATGACCTTAAAGGTTACTAAAACCTTATCACCCTTAAGTTCCTGCTTTACGACATGGCCTACATGTACCCCTGCAAGCCTGACAGGAGAACCAATACTTAGCCCGTCTATGTCATTAAACTCAACTTTGTACCTGGGGAAATTATTAAACAAACTGCTATATTTATTTACCCCAAAATAGATTAGTATTGTTAATATACTAACAACTGCAATAATTTCAATTAACAATAAAGGATTTTTTTTCATAGTTACAGAACTTTTATTATAATTAGCTTAATAAAATAATATCAATTTAGCTTACGGATTAGTAGTGGTAAATTTGAAAAAATGCAAAATCCCGACCATACATATTATACAGAATCAAAACATAACAGTTACGTCCCCTGGGGGATTTCTGATGTTGTATTTATTTATTTTTGCGTTTTTATCTTATCAATAATTTTTGCGGGCGCATTGCTCTATGCAAGTATTGATATAGACAGGAATTTCTATGCGATTTTGTTTCAGGTGCTTATATCGCTTTCAATACTGGCCCTTATATATGCCATAGTTACTTTTAAATACAATGTTCCGTTTAAGGAGGCGTTTGGGATTTCATATTCCAAACTGCCGTTGTCTGTAAACCAGGGTTTATTTGTAACAGCGGTTATAATCATCACAACAACAATTATAGGCCTGATTTTTTCCCAGTTTTTAGGTGTAAAAGACCAGGACCCGTACACAAATATGCCTGTAGACAGGTTCAGGTTATTTACTATACTTGCGATATTTTTTGCGCCGGTGGTTGAGGAAATATTTTTCCGAGGCTTTATGCAGCCGGCTATCATAAAAAGGCTGGGGGTTTTCTGGGGGGTTTTAATTACAGCCCTGATTTTCGGGTTATCTCATACACAGTATGTTGATTTTGGGGCAGCAATGGTTTCAGTAACAGTAATCGGGCTAATTTTAGGAATCACAAGGCAAATGACAAATTCAGTAATGCCGGGAATTTTCGCCCATTTCTTTAATAATTTGCTGGCAGTTGTGTATATTTTGACATGACGTCATTGCGAGGCATAAAACTCTGCTGTTAAGCGGAAATCCAACTTCCGAAGCAATCTTTATGCTTGCTATACTGCATTACCATTACCAAATTTTTTATATACTGGTTTGATCAGGGACAAGTTGAGCTGCTACAATTTCATTTATAATATCCATATAACTATCAGAAGAAATTTGTAATTTTTCTAGTAATTCCAGTGTAATTCTTATCCCTGCCGGGTTAAGCCCAAGATTCCGGGTCAGATACCTGATAAATTCGCCTTTTTTTATGTCATTGAATGAGTATAGACGCCTTTGCCCGTTGGCTCTTTTTGGGCATAGAATTTTTTCTTCACCGTAGATCCTCAAAGTGCGCTGATGGACTTTTAAATGCTCGGCAACAACACCTATTGTAAATACGGGTATGTCCGGGTTTATTAAATTTCTATCCATAAAAATTTTCCTTTTGCAGTATTTCAATAAAAGTATTTCTATAGCGAATGTGATTATTTTAAAAAAAATTTAAGATAGTTGCAAGAAGGTAATTATATGTCTTTTAAAAAGCAACTATCTAACAGAATAAAATCTATTAGAAAAGATAAAAACCTTACTGCTGAAGCTTTAGCCTGGCAAAGCGGCTTGTCAAAAAGTGCCTTAAGCGATATTGAGACTTGCAGGAAAGACACTAAAGTCATTACAGTTAAGAAAATATGTAAAGGTTTAGGTATTTCTCTCGCAGAATTTTTTAGTACTTTTGATGAAATTGACAATAATGAATAAAATGTTTATATACCTCTTAAGCTTAAATAACTCGAATCTCTAATTGCATACATGCAACATTTGCCAAAACCCGTCCATGAATGAGTCTATGCTCCTGCTGTCGCTGCATGAATGAGCTACTGCCTTAGCTCCCGCTGCCGCACACAGCCACCCTAAAGGTGGAAAAGAGGCTCCGCTGCAAAATGCAGACAGCGCCGCCTGCTTCGCAACTCTTTTCGATTCTCTATAATTTTTTGGCATGAATGAGCTTTAAAATGACCGGTGCGAAAATGCGGACAGCGCCGCCTGCTTCGCAACAAAGCCGGACCATTTTACGCT
>JANQEB010000277.1 GCA_028278605.1 Candidatus Gastranaerophilales bacterium | reverse complement strand
TTTTTGGAACTTTGCGTAAGTCCTGTTAAAAATCTATCAGGATTCGTAAAGGGCGAAGCCCTTTACATTCCACTAAGGGTGGGAGTGGTGGGGATTTTTAAAAATTCCATCCGGCTATCATTAGTTTTTAGCTAATTGGCGACTCAGGTTAATTAATAAATCAAATTATATTAAGAAACTGGCCTTTATTTGTTTCATAAGATACTATATACATATTATTCAGGGGACATTTTTATGCTGCAGGAAGCAACAAAGGTAATAAATTCGGCATTTAAAGACAGTTTCATAAAAAAGCTGGCAATGTATCTTCACGACTGTGTCAGTGAGGAAGTCAGGTCATGCTCTTTTAAAAATCTCAAGCAAGACAAGGGGAATAAGTGGTTTTTTCTTGAAAATGAAGATTTTTTAGGCTTAAACCCTGATAAGCCTATGAAAATCAAAAACACAGGCGGAAAACTGGCTGAACTCATGGTCCAGGCAGATGCCTCGCCAAAGGATTACCAGCTAATCTACGGTTTTTTATTCCTGAAAGGCAAAAGCTCAAGCGGCAGAAAAAATGAAGACTTTCTTACCCCGCTACTATACGTGCCTTGCCGGTTAGAAAGAAGCGGCCTGGACATAAACTGTGTGATTCAGGATGATTGTTTATCGCTAAATACCAGCGCTCTGGTTAGTTTAATGGAATTTGACGAAGAAGATGAGACTGCAGAGCATCTTTTAGAGGGATTAATCGACTATATCCCTGAAATTCCGTTGGATAAAGACAGGATTATAATGTTCCTGAGTACGCTAAAGGCCATTATTCCTGATATTGAGATTTCACATATCCTGGAAGAACAGGAGCAGGAAGTAAAATCACAGGATTTGCTTTCTGATACACTGGAAAATCTCACTGTAATAGATACATCAGCGATTATTCTTACCAAAAGACCAAATGTGCTGGCCGGTTTGCTGCATGAATTAAGCGAAATTTCCGAAAAGCCGGTAGGAGTGTTCAGGGAAACTTCGCTTGCGCCTGTTCATGAGGAATTTACAGGGGCAACCAGGAACAAAAAACCTGATAAGAAAGCCCAAAGCAGGAAAAATATTACTGTAACGCCTCTTGATCTTAGCGATAGCCAGCAAGATGTCATAGAGGCAATAAAGGACCATACGCTTGTAACTGTTTTTGGCCCTCCCGGAACAGGAAAATCCCAGACCATAGTAAATATAGCAGCCCATCTTATAGGTTCGGGCAAGACAGTACTTGTGGCTTCAAAGATGGATAAAGCAGTTGACGTTGTTAGCGAAAGACTTAACAGCTTTGGAGCTAACTTTTTGTGTTTAAGGGCAGGCAAACCGGATTATCAAAAGCACTTAAGTAACCGGCTCCAGGATTTAATCTCCAATAAAGTTGACCTGGAAGCAGGTATAGAAAGCGCTGTGTTGACAGAAATTGAGGATCTTGAGGTTTTAACCGGAAACCAACAGGAATTTGAGGCTAAATGCTCTAAAATACTTGAATTAGAAAATAAATGGTACTCAGTTTTCAAGCAGTATGAGCAGATTAAGAATAGTCAAACTGAAAGCAGGCTGATTAACAGTGTTCTTAATGCCCAGGAAGTCCATTCCTGCAGGAAAATGCTGGATAAAATAGAAATAGTTTGTGAAAAGACAGGTGTTATAGATGCCTTACAGCTAAAAGTTGTGAATTTTATTCTTAACAGGCGGCTTAAAACAAAAATAGAGGCGTTCACCTGCGAAATCATTGAACAATTAAGGCAGGAACTGGACATAATTGAGCTAAAAGAAAAACTCAAGAAAATCGAAGTCCGGATAACAAGAAACGGGAACCTGCCCCAGATTTTTGAGAACCTGCGGGAACTACGAGGTAAATATAAGCAAACAGCAAGGGAAATCCTGAAAAATAAACGCAGGGAAGCCCTAAAAGCACTTATAAGAGACCAGTATAAACGGCAAAGACTGATAATTCATTCAAAGGCTTTGGTTGAGAGAAAAAAACACATCCAGAACCGTATCCTGCTTGGCGAAGACTTTACTCCGCTTCTTGAGACTTTTCCATGCTGGGCTGTTACAACCCAGGTTGCATCCGAATCCATGCCGCTTGAGCCCGGTATGTTTGACGTTGCAATAATTGATGAGTCTTCTCAGTGCGATATAGCAGGGTGCCTGCCGATTCTGTTCCGGGCAAAGCGGGCTATCATAGTTGGTGATGATAAGCAGCTTCCACATTTATCCTTCCTGGAAAAGGCAAAGGAGCAGTCATTTTTGAATAAGTACAATATTCCTGATAAATACCAGCTTATGTGGAGGTACAGAACTAACTCTATGTTTGATGTGGCAAACTATTACGCCTCTGCAAGCGTGCTTCTTGATGAACATTTCAGGAGCTTCCCGGAAATAATCAGCTTTAGCAACTCTGAATTCTACGGAAACAGGATGAAAATAATGAAAAAATCATTATGCTCTGATGAAGGGTGTTGTGTTGAGCTTAACATAGTTGATAACGCTAAGGTTGACCTTGACAGCACCCGAAACATGCCTGAGTGTGAGAAAATCATAGAAAAAATCCAGGAAATCATAGAAGATGACAGCCTGAAAAACCCTGATAAGCCATGTTCAATCGGGATAATTTCGCCGTTTCGGGGCCAGGTGGAGCTTGTAAAAAAAGCGCTTTACCAGGTGTTTAACTCTGAAATCATTAAAAAACACAGTATTGAGGCGGGAACAGCCCATACTTTCCAGGGTGATGAAAGGGATATCATGCTGCTTTCGTTTACCCTTGCGCCTAATAGTCATCATCAGAGCGTGTTTTTCGCGCAGAAACCTAATTTGTTCAACGTTGCTGCAACAAGAGCAAAGAACCGCCTGCTATGCTATATTTCAAGACCGCCTGAAACCCTTCCGCAGGGGTTGCTAAGGGATTATCTTGAGTATATCCAGATGATCGGCAGGGATTTTGAGGCGCAGAAAACAAAAGAGGTTCCTGACCCAATTGATCATGAGATAAAACAATTACTGGAAAACGAGGGTTTAAAGGTTATATATGACATAGAAATCGGTGGTTTCCCCGTGAAATTTGTTGTTTCTAACGAAAAAAATAACATTATCCTTGAAACGGCGGGTTTTGACGAGGATGAAAGAAAAGACTTCTCTGGTGTGCTAAACAAGCATCAGACCCTTGAAAGATGCGGCTGGAGTCTTGCATACATTACCTCAAGGGAGTGGAGTTACAGCAAAAAAGCCTGCATAAGCAAGATAAAGGGAATTCTTTCCCATTAAAATGATTTTTAAAGCTTGCACTTCATCTTTATTGTAAAATTATGATCATGAAGGAGAAAATGGTGATGGTCGAAATTATGCAGGGAGAAATAAAGACAAAGTTTAAAGACTGCTGGTGCGCAAACCTGACGCAGGAGCATATAAATAAAAGGATGACTGTCTCAGGATGGGTTTCAACAATCAGAGACCTTGGCGGCATTATCTTTGTGGAACTTAGAGACCGCTCAGGCGTTATCCAGATTGTGGCTGACCCCGGTAAAAACCCTGAAGTCCATAAAGTGTTTGAACAATTGCGAAATGAATACGTTATAACAGCTTCAGGCGTAGTTTCTCAAAGGCCGGAAGACACTTTTAACCCTAACGTGAAAACTGGAACCATAGAAATTTACCCTGATAATGTGGAAATTCTTAATAAAGCGGAGACTCCGCCTTTTATAATAGATGAAGAGCAGGAAATTAACGAGGATCTTCGCTTAAAATACAGGTATATAGACATAAGAAGACCGCAAATGATTAATAATCTTGTCTTAAGGCATAATGTGGTCGCTGCAATAAGAAACTATCTTAACAAACAGGAATTCCTGGATATTGAAACTCCGGTCCTGATTAAAACCACGCCTGAAGGAGCAAGAGATTACCTTGTGCCAAGCCGTGTCAGCCCGGGCAAGTTCTATGCTTTACCGCAATCACCGCAGATTTTCAAGCAGTTATTAATGGTTTCCGGTGTTGAAAAATACTATCAGATAGCAAAATGTTTCCGTGATGAAGACCTTAGAGCTGACAGGCAGCCGGAATTTACGCAGGTTGACCTTGAGATGTCTTTTGTAGACAGCGAAGACGTGATTCAGGTAACAGAAGGCATAATCATAGAAGCGTTTAAGTGCGTTGGAATTGAGTTAGAACTTCCTTTCCCAAGGCTGACATACCGGCAGGCAATGGAAATGTACGGTTCTGACAGGCCTGATACAAGATTTGACCTGCAACTTTTTGATGTAAGCGACATTATGGAAAAAAGTTCTTTTGCGGCTTTTGCTGACCAGGTTAAAGCGGGCGGTTCTGTAAGAGCACTGTCAATTCCGGGAATTGCGGATTACAGCAGAAAAGATATGGACGATATCAGGAACCTGGCAATTTCATTCGGTGCAAAAGGCCTTGCATGGATTACATACGCTAGCGACGGTTCTATCAAATCACCTGTACTTAAGTTCCTTACAGAGCAGGAGATCGGGGAAATTCAGCGCAGAGCGGGCGCGAACCCCGGTGATGTTGTTTTCTTCGTCGCTGATAAAAACGAGGTTGTATTTGATGTGCTTGGCCGCTTAAGGCTTCATTTTGGTAAAAAGCTGGATATGATTGATGAATCCAGGCATAACCTGCTGTGGGTTGTTGATTTTCCTATGTTTGAGCATGACGAAGAGGAAAACAGGTTAAGTGCTGTTCACCACCCGTTTACTTCCGCTAAGCCTGAAGACCTTGATTTACTGGATTCAGACCCGCTTAAATGCCGGGCTTCTGCTTATGACATAGTTTATAACGGCACTGAAATCGGCGGCGGAAGTATAAGGATTCACGATCCGGATATGCAGAAAAAGGTTTTCAGCATACTGGGACTGTCTGACGAGGAAATTCAGGCTAAATTCGGCTTTATGGTTAATGCATTTAAGTATGGTGCTCCTCCACATGGCGGAATTGCGCTTGGTCTTGACAGGCTGGTTGCCCTGATTACACGTGCCGGCTCAATTAGAGAAGTTATGGCTTTTCCTAAAAACAGCCAGGCAAGATGCTTGATGACTGAAGCGCCTGCAGAGGTTTCTGAAGAGCAGCTCCGGGAATTACATCTAAAAACAACGCCGGCAAAGAAAAAATAATCAACTCGAATTACTAATTGCATTTTTTCAAAATTCCTTTCGAGTTGATTATTTTTTGTAGAAGTTTAGGAATACAAAAACCATAGTAAAAATTTTTGGTAGTGGTTAAATTCTTAGTGGTAAATTGTAATGTATGATAAAAAGGTGTATTACAAGGTCGTGCCAGTAATCTGACTTTGAAAAAGCAAGTGTTTTTCTTGTATAA
>JANQEB010000231.1 GCA_028278605.1 Candidatus Gastranaerophilales bacterium | reverse complement strand
CGCCCCGCCTATGGCGGGAGGCGGCTCAGAATGACGAAATGAGTAAAAATTTTTTATTCTCTAAAATTAATTTCAGCGTAAGCTTTTTTAAGACCGGTTTTTATCCGGGCGATTTCAGCGTCAATAAGCTCATCAACCAGCGTAGCCTCCGGGTTTTGCAGGGTAATCCTGAATGCAACGCTTTTTGAACCCTCCGGCACGTGTTCTCCCTGATAAAGGTCGAAAATATCAGCTTTTTTGTAAAGTTTTGAGGCGGATTTTTTAATAATTTTTGCAAGCTCCTGATAACTTACGCTGTCAGGCACAATAAAGGCTATATCCCTGTTAACGGCCGGATAATGAGGAATTTCCCTATACTTTGTTACTGTATGGGTTGTGTTTGCCAGAAGCGCATCCAGGTCAATTTCAAAAAGGTAAACAGGCTGATTAAACTTGCATTTTCTTACTATATCAGGATGAAGCTCTCCCATTGTCCCTAAAATCAATGGGTGCTTGCCTGCAAGTTTTAGCCGGGCAGTCCTGCCCGGATGTAAGCAGGAAACTTCTGAAGTTTGTACATACTCTACCCTGTTATCAAGCTTAAATTCCTTGATTAAATTCTCAATCACTCCTTTTAGGGTATAAAAGTCAGTTTCACCGGAAGCTTTCCATAATGCAGAATTGGTATTACCTGTAATTATTCCTGCAAGAACCCGTTTCTCTTCTGTTCCGGTAGTTTTTTCATCAGTATTTCCCTTAAAGAAAAAAGTTTTACCGATTTCATATATTTGAAGGTCTTTTTGTCCCTGGTCAAAATTGTATTTAACCACGTTAGTAATGCTTGGGACCAGGCTTTGCCTGAGCATTGTATACTCATCAGACTGCGGATTGGTAACTTTAATCGCCTGGTTTTCTGTATAGTCAAACCCCAGCCATTTTAACAGGGGTTCACCCACCAGGGAAGAGGTTATGACTTCTTTAAAACCTTTTCCAATGAATAAATTATGAATTTTAGTGATTGCCCTGGTTTCATCAGATATTTCAGCAACACGGGTTTTAGCCGGAAGAGCGGACTCAATCCTGTCATAGCCGTGGATTCTGCTGATTTCCTCGATCAGGTCAATTTCCCTTGTTACATCATTTGCCCTGAAGCTGGGAACCCTGAGCCTGGCAGAGAAAGTGTTCTGGCCAAGCACCTCAAAACCAAGATTTTCCAGGATTTCAACACATCTTTGCTGGGGAATTTCAGTTCCTAAGATTCTTTTGATTTCTGAAAACCTAAATATAATATCAATATCAGGAAGCTTGTTTTCCCCTGTTTCAACAATACCTTCAACTTTAGCACCGGCGTATTCTTGCATAAGCTGCATTGCACGCTCAAGAGCAGGTTTAACAGCTTCTATATCAACTCCTCTTTCAAACCTGGCTGATGCTTCTGTCCTTAAACCCACGCTTCTTGATGATTTTCTGTTTGTGGGAGGAGTGAAATACGCTGACTCAAGAGCAATATCCGTTGTATTATCATCAATTTCCGAGTTAAACCCGCCCATAAGCCCTCCAAGCCCAATCGCTTTTTCCCTTGTAGCGATTAAAACAGTGTTTTCATCAAGCTCTCTTTCAACTTCATCAAGAGTTACGATCTTTTCACCCGGTTTTGCCCTTTTAACAGAAAGGTAAGGTTCATCCAGCTTATTCATATCAAAAGCATGCAGGGGCTGCCCATACTCAAGCATAACGTAGTTTGTAATATCAACAACGTTACTTATGCTCCTTACACCGCAAGCAGCAAGTCTTCTGGTCATCCAATCAGGCGACGGGCCAATTTTTACATCTTTAAGAAGTCCTGCTGCATAGTATTTACAGGTATCATAATCTTTTATTTCTACTTCAAACTTGTCTGTGTCTGCAACATTGTATTTTATTTTTGCCGGAAGCTTAAGCGGCCTGTCAAAAATTGCGCTAATTTCGCGTGCTATTCCGATTAATGACATTTCATCGCCGCGGTTTGCGGTTGGAGCGGTGTGCAGCAAAATATCTTCCTGAATATTTAAGACCTGCCTTAAGTCCTGGCCGGAAACCAGGTTTTTTTTAAAACGGCTGAGTATGAGGATTCCGTCTTCTTCCTGGTAGTCGGAGTTTTCAAGGCCAAGCTCATCTGCCGAGCAAAGCATGCCCTGCGATTCAACTTCTCTTATTTTAACCGGCTTCAGCGTGAATTTTTCGCCTGTTTTCCTGTCTTTAACCTCGGAACCAATGGAAGCGTAAGGGATAAACTGGCCTTTTTCAATATTTTTTGCCCCGCACACAACCTCTTTTGTCTCTGTGCCGTTAAAAACCTTTGCAAGTTGGAGCTTATCAGCGTTTGGATGGGGGTTAACCTCCAGGATTTCCGCCACAACTATGTTTGAAAAACCGGCGCCGGTTTTCTCTATATCTTCGACTTCAAGCCCGCTCATTGTAAGGGCATGAGCTATTTCTTCCGCCTCAAGGTCATATATATCAACGTATTCATTCAGCCATTCTAATGAGACCAGCATTTTTGACGATTCCTCTTATATATTTTGACGATCATGATTCTATCACATTTGAATTGTTAGTTATACCAATACAAAACTTACCAAAACCAATGCAAAGCAGTTATGGAGTTTTTACGGACCTGCACTTAACGCTTTTAAGTGCAGGTTTATTAACGGCCGGGTTACATAATAGCTTTTGAAGTTTTTACCAGGTCTATTTCCATGCCTTCATAGGCCATGACCAAATTCTGGAACATCCCCCTGGCGCGGGTTTCCATTTTTTCCAGAAAATCATCGTTATAATCAGGGTCAAGGTGGAAAAGGACAAGCTGTTTTGCGTTTGCAAGTTTTGCAGCTTCTATCGCCATATCAGGAGTGCTATGACCGTATCCTTGTTTCGGAATAATCGGTGAAACATAATCTTCTGTTGTATATTGAGCATCATGTATAAGCAGGTCAACGTTTCTGGCAAAGGTAGCAAGCTTACTATCCCCGCCAATGTAGCTTTCCTTATCACTTGCATAAACCATTGACTTACCATTACAGCTAATCCTGAATATCAACACACCATCTTTAGGGTGGGCATAGCTTTTTAAGCATCTAATCAATATTGTGTCCTCAGAGACAGCTAATTCGCTTTCATCATTTATCCTGACCAGTTCAGGTTCTGTTTTATCAGGATAAATTACTATTGCCTGCGTTTCGTGCAGGTTGTTAATAGAGATATTAGCTGACATTTCCTTTAATTCTATGGGAAAAATCGGGTCAAATATGGTTTCGGCAAGCACCTGCTGGAAGTCTGTATTCCTTGGCCTGAAACCATACATATAAATTTTACTGCTTTTTATATAAGCAGGCTTGAAAAACGGGAACCCCTGAATATGGTCAAGGTGGGAATGGCTGAATAAAAGTACGGCTTCAATGGGTTTTCTATCCTCAAAGCTTGTTCCGCTTGCAATATAGTCCTTTACAAGGTCGCTTCCAAGGTTAATAATACCTGTTCCGCCGTCTATAATGATTAAACGGCCATTAATCAGAACTTCCACGCAGGAAGTATTGCCCCCATACTTAATCTGGTCTGGTGAGCAGACCGGATAACTTCCCCTTACTCCTCTAAATTTAATCTTAAATTCTTTTTTTGTTTCCGTCATTATTTTGAAAAACCTTTAGCGCTAACGATATTTATTGTAAATTAATTTTTAATACAAGCCAAGTTTTTAATGTATTTAGAGTTTAACCTGATGAAATTAACGGTTTTTGCGGGGACATTTAACCCGGTTCACATAGCGCATCTTATTCTGGCGGAAATTGTCAGGACCTGTCTTGATATGGAAAAAATCCTGTTTATCCCTTCTCATATTCCGCCTCACAGGGAAAATGAAATCGCGCCGGCAAAGCACCGGCTTGAGATGGTTAAGCTTTCTATAGCGGGCAATCCTGCTTTTGAGCTTAGTGATATTGAGTTTGGGCTTGAGGGCAAGTCCTATACAGTTAACACAATAAAGGGGTTATACGGTCAATTCCCGGATATTAGCGGGAAAATTAACTTTATAATAGGCACTGACGCTTTTTTGGATATAGAAACCTGGCATAAGCCCGGCGAGCTTATTGAGCTTGTTAACTTTGTTATACTTGCCAGAAAGGGCAGTCCTGATATTAAAAAAATTATAGAGAGCATAAAATTCAGGGATATTAGTCATACAATAGTTGAAACCCCTGTCATAGAAGTTTCTTCGTCCTATATAAGACAGCGGGTAAAAAACAGGGAATCGATAAAATACCTTGTAGCAGAACCCGTAAAAGAATATATTGAGCAAAATCAACTATTTTTATGACCCTATATTAAATGTAACTACTCAGCCCCCCCAGGGCAATTCAGTTCTAAATTGGATAAATTAAACTTAAACTGTCACCCCGCACTTGATGCGGGGTCTAGCCAATTAATGCTGATACGCGATAAGTA
>JANQEB010000286.1 GCA_028278605.1 Candidatus Gastranaerophilales bacterium | reverse complement strand
AAGGATTAGGGCTAATAGATATTTTTTGAACTTTTTGCTGTCTATATGCCGGCACAGAAGTGGTAAAATGTTATCGAGTAAATAGTTGAGCCAATACATTGTGCTCATGATTGATTTCCTTCCTTTAGCTACATTATGCTTCAGGGAGGATAATCTTTTTACTACGGTTTTTTATTCAAAAAGTTCTAGTATGAACAATACTATACCGATTTATGTTCATTAACTTCATTTTAAGATTACTTATTGAAATCGGTATTTTAGTGGTCTGAGAAAATAAACGTGTAATTAAAAATTTATAAGTAGCAACTTGAGTTCTATTAAAATTATTAAAATTATTTTTGAATTTTGTCTTTTCATAAAAAAAAATATATGTTAGTTTATAAGATATACTAAACGTTACGTAATACAATTAAAACAAACGTTAAAAAATTATGTATATTCTGAAAAATAATTCCAAAAAATGTTAAAGTATAATGAGCACTAAATCAGATTTTAATTTTTAATGGTTTTAAGGATATTACTTTAGGCTGGTAATAATTTGTTTATAATCAAAAGATAAAAATCTATATATATTTTAAGTAAAATGAAGTTTTTTTTAAGATATTTAAATAAAAATTTACTTAATATTTTTTATAAGTATTTAGGATTTTAAGAATAAAGTGTTGAAAGCACATTTAAAAACCATATAATAAGTATAAAAAACACACTTAATATAGGTATCAATACAGAATAAAGGAAAGGTAAAAACATGGCTGGTGAAAAAATATTAGTAATAGATGACTCACCTTTTATCTTCAAGGCTGTGAAAAGAGCGTTAGAGCCTAATGGGTTTGAAGTTGTAGATAATGCGCCGAATGGCAAAATTGGTGTTGAAATGTATGAAAAATACCAACCTGATGTAATTACCCTGGACGTTACAATGCCGATTATGGACGGTATTGAAACAGCAAAAGCGCTGGTAGCAAAGAATCCTGATGTAAAGATCATAATGCTGAGCGCTATGGGTGATGAATCCCTGCACAACCAGGCAAGAGAAATAGGTGTTAAGCAGTTTATAAAAAAACCATTTAAACCGGATGAACTTCTGGAAAAAGTAAACAGTTTATTAGAGGCATAAATCATGGATCAGGGTAAATTCCAGGAAATCCTCCAAATTACGAAAACGTCTTTTGAAGAGGTCAGCATGGAGCTGTTAGAAGCTGAATTTACTATGTGCCCGCGCTTTATTACAGATTCCCCGTATAAAGTCGCGATCATTATAGGAATAACAGGAAGCGAGACAGGAAGGTTATATATGGAGTGTGATCTGGAAACAGCAGTTAAAGTCGCACTTGTTATGAATTTTGGTGAACGTCTTGATGAACCTAATGATGTATATACGTACCTGGCCGAATTTGGAAATATGATAAGCGGCAGGGCCACAACGTATATGACTGATAAGTTCCGTGAAGGTGAATTTCGCCTTGCACCTCCGGCAATTTTTACCGGCAAAGGCCTGGAAACACTTACACCCAATATTCAATCAAAAATGATATACTACAGCGGTTCGCTGGGCAAATTTTTTATAGATATTGGGTTTGAAGGAGGTAAATAATTATGTCAGATGTAATAGAATTAAAAGACCACTTAATTAAGACCTGCAGTGAAATCCTGCCCAGGTATAAAATTAATTATTCTTTTGTAAAGGAAAAATCAGAGAATACTTTAAATTCCGGCGATAATATCAACCTGTTAGTGGGGATTAGCGAAGGGGTTAACGGAAATTTTGTGCTGGGAATGACAAATAAAGCAGCAATATATATTATTTGCGCAATGACAGGCCAGGACGAGTTCATAACACTGGATAACCTGGCAAGAAATGCGCTAAGTGATTTTGTAACAGTCCTTTGCAGGAGGTCAATCAGAAAGCTGCCCACAAAAAAATCCATTTCCATTTCCTCCCCAACATTAATAACCGGTGAAAGAATATGTTTAATGATAAGCAGAAGCCCGGCCAGAAAAGCTTTTTTCAAGATGAATGATACCAATTTCAGCATAGCATACAACATAGAAGGTGAGCTTGAACAATAAAAAACAAAGCAGTTTACAGTGAGTATAGCAATATGAACTTTGAAGAGAAAAATGAAAATCTTGATGCAGTAAACGAAACTGATAACCAGGCACAACAGGAAAGCGATATTGATAATGAATTTCTTGAGGACTTCTTTGTGGAAGCCTCAGAACATATTGAAAACATTGAGATGAATGTTTTTACCTTTGAAAAAGAGCCGGACAATGAGGAAGTTATTCACTCTATGTTCAGGTCTTTCCATACGGTAAAAGGGCTGGCCGGTTTTGTAGAGCAGTCGGTGATTGAAAATATTGCCCATAAAACAGAAACCCTGCTTGATTGCTGCAGGAAAAAAGTTTTAAAACCAAATAAATTTATTGCAAATATAATATTAAAATCATCAGATTACATAAAAAAAATCTGTGATGATATCTCTCTTTTAAAAGATGAGGCATTTATAGCTGAAATTAATAACCATCTTCAAAAAGTTATGGAAGAAAGTGAAAAAACCGGTGAAGAACAGGATTCTGAAAACATGCAGGCTTCCGGGCAGGCTGGACCTGCACAGGTATCTGCTGAAAAACCGGCCCCGAAAACACAGGAGCCGTCTTCACCTGCTTCAGAAGAGTTTCCACTGAGTGATGAGGAAGAAGAGCTTGCCCTGCAGGCAAAAGAAGAACAACCGGCAGTACCCATAGAATTACCGGAAAACACCCCTAAATTAGGGGAAATCCTGGTTAAAGACAACAAGCTTGCACCGGAAGATGTAAACGGAATTCTTGAGAAGCAACAGAGCGATTACCCTGACTTTAAATTCGGGGAAGTCGCCATACATGAAGAAAAAGTAAAACCAAAAGATGTTTTAAACGCTGTTAAAAAACAACAGGTTAAAACTCCAGTAAAAGAAGAATATATGAGGATATCTGCTGATAAAGTGGATAACCTGGTTGATATGGTGGGAGAGCTGGTGATTACACAATCCCTTGTTGAGCAGTCTGTTGCGGCAAAATGTGAATCCAGCAGTTCCTTTACAAATAACCTCGGCAGAATGGCAAGAATTACCAAAGACCTTCAAAACCTTGCAATGTTTTTAAGGATGGTCCCCTTAAAGTCAACTTTCCAGAAAATCACACGTATTGCAAGGGATACAATAAATGAGCTTAATAAAGATGTTGATTTTTCAACATCGGGCGATGACACGGAAATTGACAGAATGGTAACTGACAAGCTCCTTGAACCGCTTGTCCACCTGGTTAAAAACGCGATAGCCCACGGTATTGAACCCGCAAAAGAAAGAACCGCAGCAGGTAAGCCCGCGACCGGCTCTGTCAGGCTAAACGCATATAACAAACGGGGCAATATTTATATTGAAATTACAGATGACGGCGGCGGGATTAACACTGAAAAAGTTTACAGGAAAGCTTTAGAAAAGGGGCTTGTTGATTCGGCCAAACACTATACAGAACAGGAAGTGCTTGAATTTATACTATTGCCCGGCTTTTCTACTATGGAAGTAGCTAATAACATTGCAGGGCGTGGTGTTGGGTTGGATGTTGTAAAAACAGAGCTTCAAAAAAACGGCGGTAAAATTGAAATTCAAAGTGAAGAGGGTAAAGGCTCAACATTTACAATGAAGATTCCGGTTAATCACGCTATTTTAAACGGGACAGTATTGGATATTAACGGTTCTAACTATATTATCCCAACCTTAAACGTAAAGCAGATCATTCAGCCCAGGGAAGATCAATGGGTTTATGTAAAAAATACAAAGTCAAGAATTGTTGTAAGAGAGGAAATTATTCCGTTTTTACCTATATCCGTTCTTTTTGGCACACCCCAGGAAAAAGAAGAGCCAAACCTTGTGTTAATAGTTGAACTGGAGCAACAATACAGGGCATTACCGGTTAAAAATGTTATAGGCAGGCAAGAAATCGTTGTTAAACCGGTTGGCGAAGAATTTTCCGACCTAAGGTACATTTCCGGAATGTCAATACTGGGCGATGGTAAAGTATCCTTAATATTGGATGTTGAACATATTTTTAAAATAGAGGGGGAATGCAGTTTAAAAACAAATATGGAGCAGGAGTTTACAGCTAAAAAGTATACCGGAGTGCTATAATCCATAGAATTCAAAGAAAGGAGGAAAAAACTACTTAAATATAATGATTTACTAACCAGGCAAAAAAACATTTAAAATTTTCCAACTTACATTATTGAAATTTATTATTGAAATTTATTAAAGCAGTGAACTAGTTTTTTGAAATTTAGAAAGGAAAAATCATGTTTAAAAACCTGAAGTTATCCCTAAAAATTGGAGCGGGTTTTACTGTTCTAATGTTAATTATGATTATCATTGGAACCTTTGCTCTTTCTTCAATGAATGAAGCCCAGGAAAAATCAGATAGAATGATTTATGAGTATGTGCCGGAAGTTGAAATAGCCAAGGAACTCAGTGATCACCTGGCCCAGGTAATGTATGAAATGAGAGCTTACGGGCTTACCGGTGAAGCAAAATACCTGCATGTGGTAAAAGAAGAAATAAAAAAGGTTGATGAGTATTTTATTGATGCTAAAAGACTTTCCGAAAAATACCCGGACCTGGTAAAGCTTAAAGAAGGAGTTGAAATAGCTGACAAGTATCTTGATACCTATAAAGGCTTAATTAAGCAAACAGAAAAAGATACCGCAGAAATAAACCAAAGCAGGACTAACCTTGATAAAGCCGCTGCGGAATTTATAAGTAGTGTTAATAAGCTTCTTAAAGGCCAGAATAAAAAAATGGCAAATGAAATTTTTTCAGGAACAGCTTATGCAAAATTAATAGAAAGACTAAATAAAATAACCTGGATAAATGAAGTTTTAGTTTATACAAACGAAATAAGAATTTCTGTTTTTAAAGCCCAGGCTTTAAGAGATCTTTCCCTAATTGATAAGAGCATGAAAAATTTTGACAAAATAAATAAAAAAATGTCTGATATTAGAAAAATTACATATCAGGATATTGATATAGAAGAACTTAATAATATAGAAAAAACGCTTGCCGAGTATAAAAAAAATATTGAGATTCTTGCTCTAAGTCAAAAACAACTTAATGACCTTGGTGTTAAACGAAATGATGCCGGTAAAAAAGTGCGAAAAGCCACAGACTCAATAATGAGTATTGGCTTAAATCAGGTTAAGTCAATAGCAAGCAGCGCGCTTTCCGCTGCCTCCGGTATGGTGCTTATTAGTTTAATTATTGCTGTCATAATTGGTATAGTTGTAGCATATATCATTATAGTAAGCATCACAAAACCTATTAACAAAATAGTTAGCGGGCTTGACGAAAGCGCAACCCAGGTTTCTTCAGCTTCTGCCCAGCTATCTTCCTCAAGCCAAAGGCTGGCAGAAGGCAGCTCAGAGCAGGCAGCTTCTATTGAGCAGACTTCCTCAACCCTTGAGGAATCCTCTTCAATGGTCAGGCAGAATACAGAAAACAC
>JANQEB010000153.1 GCA_028278605.1 Candidatus Gastranaerophilales bacterium | reverse complement strand
ATGGAAGGGCCGTCGCTCAACGGATAAAAGTTACCATAGGGATAACAGGCTTATCTCCCCCAAGAGTCCACATCGACGGGGAGGTTTGGCACCTCGATGTCGGCTCGTCGCATCCTGGAGCGGTAGTCCGTTCCAAGGGTTGGGCTGTTCGCCCATTAAAGCGGCACGCGAGCTGGGTTCAGAACGTCGTGAGACAGTTCGGTCCATATCCGGTATGTGCGCAAGAGAATTGAGCGGAGTCGTCCTTAGTACGAGAGGACCGGGACGAACGAACCTCCAGTGTACCAGTTATCCCGCCAGGGGTAAACGCTGGGTAGCTGTGTTCGGAGTGGATAAGCGCTGAAAGCATATAAGTGCGAAGCCCACCGCAAGATGAGTTCTCTCACTGGGTTAACCAGGTAAGTCCCCGGACAGAATATCCGGTTGATAGGCCAGAGGTAGAAGTGTGGCAACACATGTAGCCGACTGGTACTAATAGGACGAGGGCTTTTCCTAACCTATTGGTGTTTTACTACAAAACGTCATTCTGAGCCGCCTCCCGCTATAGGCGGGGTGGGCGAAGAATCTCTGAGATCCTTCGGTAGCACCTCAGGATGACGATTCAAACCACTTACTATGCAGCTCTCAGGGTAAAACCCTAAAGCGAGAATGAGTTCAAAGTTCTCCAGGCAGGCTAAGCCTGACCTTCGAACTTTTTCACTCCCGCTTCGCAAGGTTTAAATCCTGGTGGCCAAGCGGCAGGAAAACACCCGTTCCCATCCCGAACACGGTCGTAAAGACTGCTTGCGGCGACAATACTCGGAGGGAGACCTCCCGGGAAGATAGCTAGCTGCCAGGTACAAGTTTAAAAAAGAGCCAGCCCTTTCAGTCTGGCTCTTTTTGTTTGTAAACCATGTTATAATTTGAACATTATGAACAAAGCCAAAGAAAAAATCTCATATTTAAAATTATGGTTAACGTTTTTAGTAGCTATTGATGTTGGTTCAACAGCATGGTTATTTAACCGGACTGAACAAATATCTTATCTTAAATTTAGTGCTACATTAGTTTTAATTATCATTGTTACGATTATAATAACTCTGATTCACAAGAAGGTTTATAAAACAATAAGAAATCTTGGAGATTAAAATGCCTATTCAAACTATATTAACAATATTACTCATGTTTTTTGTTATTGCGGTATTCTTCTATTGCATTAATGGTATAAGCGAAGATCCTGCCAAGTAAACCAACTGAATTAAGGCTCCTGGTGGCCAGGCGGCAGGAAAGCACCAGCTCAGCCCGGAACACGGCTTTTTGTTTTAATCCGTGTTATAATTTCAATATTATGAATACAAAAATACAGGAAAAATTAACATTATATAGAACATTAATTGCTATTTTTTGGACAAGCTCCTTTGTCCTGGGCGGTGGGTTATATGTGATTGCTTCTAAAATTGATAATTTATTCTATTTAATAGTTTTTATTTTTGGTTTACTTTTTGAGGTTACAATATTTAGTTTTGCTGTGGGCTTAATTTTTCGAAGTAAAATGCTAATAAAAAATTTAAAGGAGTAGAAAATGGATATTCAAATAGTTGCTGTTATTATACTTAGCTTGATTCTTTTAGGTTTTTTAATCGCTACAGGAATAGCTGTTTTTAAGGAACAAAAAGCTTAGTAAACGATAAAATGCTACAAATTATTCTTTTTCAAATTTTACTTTATAGCCCAAGATTTCGGCTATAGCATAAATTTCGCTATACCGCAATGTATCTCTGGAAAGTTTATTTGAAAGACCTTGCTGGGTATATTTTTTGCCTGTAAATTCTGTCATTCTTCTGGCAAGCTCAGTTAAGCTCATATTTTCTTTAACCAGAAGTATTTTTACCTGTTCCCTTGCGATCATAGTGTAATTATATCTGTTCATTGACATTTAAACAAAAATAAACTATAATCAACACTAATTAGTTTTGATTAAATAAAAATAGTGTTAGTTGCTAAAATAAAACTTAACAAAAGGAGCAAAAAAATGAATACAGAATTACTACTATTTCCAGTCAACGTTGATAAATTGTTTTTAATCATAATTAGGTTTTTGACGGAATATATTCAAGAATATCAGATATTTTACAATCTAAAGCTTCACAAATTTTATCTAAAGTACTATAACTGACATTGCTGCCTGTATTATAGTAAATTTTTCTAATAGTATTTACTCCAAGTCCTGTTAATTCTTGGAGTTCAGACATTTTTATTCTTCTTTTTCCCATTATTTCAGATAATTTACTTTTTATCATAATAAATTAAGCATAAAATTATTTTTATTCGGGAACGAACTCAAAAAGCTCTTGCGTATTGCAATTTAGTGCAATACACAGTATATTCATAGTCTTAAAATTTATTTGAGTAGCTTTATTATGATAAAGATTGAATATAGTACTCTTACTCAAGCCTGTTATTCTACTCAATTCAGACATATTAGTTCTTCTATTTCCAATCAATGTTGATAAATTGTTCTTAATCATAAAATTATTCTAGCAAATTTTATGACCTTATTGACTTAATGTATGAAATGTAATATTATATTTATGACATGTCATTACAATAATTTTAATATTTCTTAACAAAAAGAGCAAAAAAATGAATACAGAAGAACAGATTAAATTACTTAAAGAATGCAAAGATTCTATGCTTGCTATTTATTCAACGGCTAGAATTGCCCTGGAAAAGCTTTCCAACGAAGAAAATTTGGATGGCTTTCATACCGGGGGAATTTTGCGTTCAGCCAGGTTTCATAGTCAGGACGCAATGCACAAATTAAGCCATTATATTGAAAGTGTTGAAAGTCAGGCTGAAAGAAATCTTGGAGATTAAAATGCCTTCGGACTATTTCTAATTATTGTTATTGTTTACCTGCATAAGGATATAAAAAGATTAATAGAGGAGTTAAATAGATGAATTTTATTGAAATTGCTATGTTTTTATCTATTGTGTTGCCATTTATCGCACTTATAGGTTACTTTGCTTATGATGTGGTAAAAGACTATTATAAACCAACCGTATAAAGGCTAAATCCTGACAGCCAGGCCACGGGCATGAATGAAGCCAGGCTCCCGCTTTGGACAGATTGCCGGGTTCAGAATTTTTCAAGTTATTATGCCTGAATTTCTCGAAAAATCCCTCCTCGCAAAAAGCAAAGATGTTGGTATTGTATAGGTAAACAAATTTTATAACTGGTTTCTTGCTGCCTTAACAAGCTCTTCTTTAAAGTAGGTCTTTACTTTAGGGGCTGCCTCGGTTGTTGTAAAGATCATTAAATTATCATTTGCCCTTATATAAGTATTTCCCTTGGGAATCAATATTTTGCTGCCTCGCTTTATAGCGCCCACAATCGCTTTTACAGGAAGCACCATATCCATTATTTTTATGTCCTCAAAGTCTTCCGGCATGGCAATTTCAATAACCTCGCCCTGGCCTTTTTCGACAAGGGCAAGGATTCCCACATCTTTTTCAAGCAGTTTATCCCGGATTTCCTTAAGCGCGGCTTCCTTTGGGGAAACCGCAACATCTATCCCGACTTTTTCGAACAAATTAACGTTTCTTGCCTTACCAACCCTTGTTATAACCCGTTTTACACCAAGCTGCTTGGCCAGAAGCGAACATAAAAGGTTTTTTTCATCATTATTAGTAACGGAAACAAGAGCTTCGCTGTCGCCTATATCTTCTGATTCCAGCAGCTCAAGGTCAGTTCCGTCTCCTTTTATAACGAGTGTCTTTTTGAGGTTATCCGACAGAAAATCACACCTTTGCGGGTCAAACTCGATAAGCTTTGTTCTTATGCCCATGTTCTCAAGGTTTGAGGCCAGCATAAAACCCACATTTCCGCCGCCGATTATAGCCGTGCTTCTTGTTCCTTTTTTTGTCCTTTCAAAGAAAGCTGCGGCAAGGTTATTTAACCCTTCCTCGCTGCCCATGAATATAACTTTGTCATTGATCTGAAGCTCTGTGTTTCCATCAGGAATAAACAGTGAACCATCACGGGTAATTCCCACAATAAGCGTATCTTCCGGGAAAAAACATTCTTTTATTAACTTACATGCCATTACAGAATCTTCTTTCATCCTGTATTCAAGCAATCTTGCCTTACCTCCGGCAAAAAGCTCCACATCAATAGCTTCCGGCACAAGTATAATCCTGAAAATTTCCTGCATAAGCAACTCCTCAGGCCATATAATATGGTCTATGCCCCTTTCTATCTCCTGGCCGTTTACAGAAGGCTTTGAAAATGTTTCATGATACTGCTGCTGCCTTACAAAACATACAGTTTCTATGTCAGGATTAATTTTTTTTGCTGTCCAGCTTGAAACAATATTGGCTTCTTCCAGTGTGGTGCAAGCAATAAATACATCCGCTTTTTTTACACTGGCTGCTTCCAGTATATTTATGCTTGCCCCGCTGCCTGAAACATAGCTTACATCAAGTTTATTAAACTCTTCAGGGACTTCTTCCCGCGTATCTATTACTGTTACATCGTGAACTTCATAAAGCTCCCTTGCTATCAGGCATGCCATTTCCGAAGTGCCGTTTATTATTACTTTCATAAAATTTTTCGAGGTTCTCCGTTTAAAATCATATGAAATTTATAAATCAAATACAGGTTTGTTTCAATTTTTAATAGTGAGCAAATTCGTGTAAAATTAAAAAAAAGGCAAAAGACAGGAGAAAAATTTTTATGAATATATGGCAAAAATACGCAAAAGTACTTGTTGAATATTCTACAGGCGTTAAAAAAGATGACCTGGTAATTATATCCTCGGATGTACAGGCCCAACCCCTTATTCTCGCAGTATATGAAGAAGTCCTGAAAAAAGGGGCTCACCCGGAAATTAAACTGGGACTTGAAGGCCAGAAAGAAATATACTTTAAAAACGCCTCAGACGAACAATTAAAGTATATCAGCCCTCTTGTTGAGCTGGAATACGATAAAGCAGATAAGTTTATTGTAATTGGCGCGCCCTATAACACTAAAAACCTGGCTAAAATTATGCCGGAAAGACTGGCAAAAAGATCAGCATCAACCGAGCGTTTAAGCTCAAAAATGTTAAAAAGAGCGGCGGAAGGTTCTTTAAGCTGGGTTATTTGCGATTATCCGACCAACGCGCTTGCCCAGGAGGCTAAAATGTCAATTTTTGACTACGAGGAATTCCTGCTCAATGCCTGCTATCTGCACCTTGACGACCCTGTGGCAAAATGGAGGGAAATCGGCGAAAAACAGCAAAAACTGGCTGACCGGCTTACCCGGATAAAAAAACTCCGTATAGTCGGCGAAAAAACAGACTTAACCCTGTCTACAGAAGGAAGAAAATGGATAAACTGCTGCGGCAGTAATAATTTCCCGGATGGAGAAGTGTTTACCTCGCCTGTGGAAGATTCAGCGGAAGGCGAAATTTACTTTGATTTCCCGGCGGTCTACAGGGGAAATGAAGCTCAGGGAATACACCTTAAGTTTGAAAAAGGCAAAGTAATCAGCGCTACTGCTGAAAAAGGTGAAGAATTCCTGCTAAAAATGATTGGCATGGATGAAGGAGCGGGTTTCCTCGGAGAAGTCGCCTTTGGTACCAACGAAATGATCCGGGAAGTTACCGGGAATATTCTTTTTGACGAAAAAATCGGGGGTTCCATCCATTTGGCGCTGGGATCTTCTTATCCTGAGACCGGAGGCAAGAACAAATCAGGGCTTCACTGGGATATTATCAAGAACATGAAGGAATCTTCCCGGGCATATGCTGATGATAAGTTGATTTATGAAAACGGGAAGTTTCTTATCTAGAAGCTGTCTCAAAAAGCCTAAAGTTTAGAATGAGCTTATAATTTCAAAAGCTCATCACTTCCGCTGACGCGTATTCATTTCAGGCTTTTTTCACTTTTGAAAGACCGTAACTACTCAGGTCCATTAAATTAAAAATTTTGTTAAGCTTTTTTAAATAAGTAAGAGTATTTCATTAAGCTAGTGTTTAACTCGAAAAAAAATAAAAAATAGCTTTTTTATTCGGATAAATAGGTTTTTTTTATTAAAAATTTGTATTTTCATAGTTTTTATTAAATTTTTTTAAAAAATTTTGTTTATTTTTAAAAATTCCAAAAATATTTTTTTAACAAATTTACTTTATGAATACTTAGGAATATGTTAAGTATAAAGTTATGATTTGTGGAAATTGGAATATATTTATTAAAATATTTAAAATTTTGGCAAAAAATATTAATTTATCATACTAAAAACAGGAAAAAGGAGAAAAAAATGGCGAACTCATTATTTGTGCCAAGCAGGCAAGAACTTTCTAACGAAGATATCAAGGCAATTATTCGGGAAAACAATGTTAGGTTTATCAGGCTTCAATTCGTAGACTTAAACGGGCATGTAAAAAACATGGCTATCCCTTCCTGCCAGATAGACAAAGCCCTTAATAATGAAATGATGCTTGATGGTTCTTCAATTAAGGGGTTCAGGAGCATTGAAACTTCTGATATGTACTTTTACCCGGATAAAAAAACTTTTAGCTTAATTCCCTGGAGAGAAAAAGACGGTTCAAACGTAGCAAGATTAATTTGTGATATCTACAACCCGGACGGGACTCCATTTGACGGTTGCCCCAGAAATAACCTGAAAAGAGTTCTTGAAGAAGCTAAAAAGCTTGGCTATGAAATGAATGTAGGCCCGGAATGCGAGTTCTTCCTCTTTAAGAAAGACGAGGACGGAGCGCCTCTTTGCGTAACTCATGACGGTGCAGGTTATTATGACGTAGGCCCTGATGACCTTGGGGAAGACTTAAGGGCTGAAATGATTTCAACTCTTCAGGATATGGGTTTTGAAATCGAGGCAAGCCACCATGAAGTAGCTGAAGGCCAGCATGAGATTGATTTTAAGTATGAAAATGCTCTTACAACTGCTGATAATGTTGTTACATTCAAGGTTGCAGTAAAATCTATAGCTGCAAAATACGGGCTTCATGCCACATTTATGCCAAAACCAATCTTTGGTACTAACGGGTCAGGAATGCATACCAACTTTTCACTCTCAAAAGACTCAGTAAATGCTTTCCTTGACGAATCAAGACCATATAAGTTAAGCCAGGAAGCTCTCTGGTCAATCGGAGGCGTACTTAAAAACATCAGGAGCATAACAGCAGTTACTAACCCGTTGGTTAACAGCTACAAGCGTCTTGTTCCCGGATATGAAGCTCCTGTATACCTTGCATGGTCAGCAGCAAACAGAAGCGCTCTTTTAAGGGTTCCTGCAAAACGCGGTAATGCTACAAGAGTTGAGTTAAGATCACCAGACCCCAGCTGTAACCCTTATCTTGCTTTTGCAGCCCTGTTAACAGCCGCTCTTGACGGTATTAAAAACCAGATAGAACCGCCTGTTCCCGCTGAGCAGAATATTTACCATTTAACAGACAAAGAAAGAAAGAAATTAAAAATAGAAGCTCTGCCCGGAAGCTTACTTGAGGCTTTAGACCTTATGGAAAAAAGCCAGGTTGCAAAAGATGCGCTTGGTGATCATATTTTCAGCGAATTTATGGCTTCAAAAAGGCAGGAGTGGGATAATTTCAGGACTTGTGTTACTCCCTGGGAAATCGATAATTACCTTGAGAAGTATTAGCGCGAGCGAATAATAAATAGCCTGAAATCCTGGCTGGACAGATTGCCATGGGCTCTCAAATTGTCATTGAGCCCTCGCATTCTGACTTAAAACTATTTTTTTAAAATTGTACCCTGCACGTCTTTTGTTACGCTAAAAATCTGTTGCAGGCTCCTTAGGAACTCTTCAGGGTTATCAGCAGTATAAAATTTGCCCTTGGTAACAAGGGCTGCGCATCTGAGATGTTTCATTGCCGAAGGGTTAGATAACAGGTCAAACCCGATTACGTCTATAGACACATCAACATTTTTTTTAACCAGCTCCACTGCGAATTCACACGGGCTGCCATTGCAGTTTTCCATGCCGTCACTTACAAGGATAATCCGTTTTTTGCCGGAAAGACCCGTAAAATCATACCTGACTGACTGGTCTATTGAGTAACAAATTGGCGTCATTCCTACAGGACTTAGTTTTGATAGCGCCGCTGCAATTCTGTGGTGGTTATTGGGGTTTATGGGGACTAAAAGCTCTGAGGCTTCACATTCATCAACCCCAAACAGGCTATTGACAAGACCGGCTTTATGCCCGTAAACCCTCAGCCCAACCATTACATTTCCCGGAATTTGACCTAAAACCTTTGTTATTACATCTTTTGCAATATCAAGCTTTCTTATGCCGTCAATTTCATCTTCCATGCTCAAGGAGCAGTCAAGGATTATCAATATATTCTCTCTGCCGGCCGGGACTTTATATTGCCCGGGATTTTCATAGACATTATAGCCCTGCCGGCAAAATGATTTTTGCGCTGATAAAAATATGCCAAGCAAAAGTATGGTTAAGTATAAAACTATTTTTTTCATGGCTCAATTTCTGCCGGGAGTTATTCAGTTCCTATCTTTTGAAAGATTCAACGGCTCTGAGGAGGTTATCCGGCTTTTCAATATCCAGATACTCGTAGGCATAGGTAATTAAATCAAGCAGGTTTTCCCATCCGCAGAGTTCTCTTTCATGTTTTAGCAGATTATCGCCAATAATCATATAGTAAACGTTGGTAGTATTAAAACTTTTTACTCCATATGGAGCACAAACAATTTCTTTGAGAAATTCAAAACCAATCTTGTTTTTATCGCAAAAACTAATTAAAGGACTGATAACAGAGTGGTTTTCATACTTGTTACGGAGGTTCTGAGCATGAATATCTACTGCTAGCACGTAATAATCCCTTTCTTTATATTAAAAGTAATCCTCTGAGAGTCATAGAAAAAAAATATTCGCTTAATCACGCGGCATAAGTTGCAGAAAAAATATTTTTTTAAATATTATTAGGAAGCCTGATTCATGGTTAATTATTTAAAATTTCATGTACTTAGATTGTAATATTATAACATTCATAAAAAAATTTTTTAGGTATTCCTGTAAAAAAAATTTATATTTTTGCAAAACTTTATGTTTTGCAGGGCGTGTAGCATTATAGGGGGGTGTTATTTTTTGGCAAAGTCAAGGGAAAGTGAGTTTATGCAGTATCTTTTGCCTGAGGGTTGCGGTCCGTCCTCAAAAATATGACCTAAATGAGCGCCGCATTTTTTGCATACAACTTCTGTCCTGAGCATGCCATGAGAGTTGTCCTGCCTGAATTCAACACTGTCTTCCGAGGCTTTTTCCCGGAAACTTGGCCAACCGGAGCCTGAGTCATATTTTGTTTCAGAATTAAATAAGACATTTCCGCAGTCAGAGCATTTATAAGTGCCTTTTTCATAAAACTTGTTATATTTGCCGGAAAACGGCGGTTCAGTTCCTTTTTCCCTTGTAATACAGAACTGGTCTTTTGGCAGGATTTTTTTCCATTCTTCTTTGGTTTTTTGCACTTTTTTCATAAAAGTACCTCTTACTTGGGGCCCGTATTAAGATAGCCTAAAAAATCAAATATTTAACCCCCTATTACTCTGTTAAATTAATTTTGTCCGTCATCCTGAGCCCACCCCACCCATGGTGGGGGGTGGCCGAAGGATCTCAGGTAATGAGATTCTTCGCCCG
>JANQEB010000152.1 GCA_028278605.1 Candidatus Gastranaerophilales bacterium | reverse complement strand
CGGGCGAAGAATCTCATTACCTGAGATCCTTCGGCCACCCCCCACCATGGGTGGGGTGGGCTCAGGATGACGGACAAAATTAATTTAACAGAGTAATAGTTTAAAACCGCTTTAACTTGCAATCTTCACCTGCGCTGCGTTTATGCCCTGATAAAAGATCGCTTCGTGAGGCCAATCAATGCATACAGGCGGAGTTCTACGCCTCGCGATGACATTCCGCATTTTTAGGATATTTTCCACAAACTGAAAATCATTTTAATTTTTACGGCTACCTTCTCCTAAAAGCTTACTGAGCCTGTTCAGGTCGATCATAAGTTCCTTAAACTGATCAACGGTTAAGCTTTGGGCGCCGTCTGAAGAGGCATTTTCCGGATCATGGTGGACTTCTATCATAAGCCCGTGCGCGCCTGCCGCCATTGAAGCCTTTGACATCGGCTCTATCAGGTATCTTCTTCCTGTTGCGTGGCTTGGGTCAACAATTACCGGAAGGTGTGAGTATTTCTTTATAACAGCAATTGAAGCTATATCAAGGATATTTCTTGTATAATGCGAGTCAAAACCTTTAACTCCCCTTTCACAAAGAATTACATTGGGATTTCCCGCATAAATTATATACTCGGAAGCCAGCAGGAATTCCCTGATGCTGGCTGATGGTCCTCTTTTTAAGATTACGGGTTTTTTAACCTTACCTAATGCCTTAAGGAGTTTATAGTTCTGCATATTGCGGGCGCCGACCTGCAATATGTCAGCATAGCCGGCAACAAGTTCAATTTCCGGAGTGTCCATAACTTCTGTCGCGATTAAAAGCCCTGTTTTCTGCCTTGCTTTTGCCAGGTATTTCAGGCCTTCTTCTTCCATACCCTGGAAATCATACGGGCTTGTCCTCGGTTTAAAGGCCCCGCCCCTCAAGACCTTTGCTCCTGCTTCTTTTGCGGCCTGCGCAACTTTTAGGAGCCCCTCAAAATTTCTTTCCACGCTGCAAGGGCCTGCTATAACTACAGAAGGTTCTTTTCCGCCGATTTTTGTGCCGTTACCAAGGTCAATTACTGTGTCTTCTGCTTTGCTTTCTCTTCCGGACAGTTTAAACGGTTCCTGAATAAGCTTTACTTCCCTTACTCCTTCCATTGAAGCAAGTGATGCAGGGTCAACAAGTCTTTTATCGCCAATAGCAGCAAGTACAGTCATGACTTCACCGCGGTTAAACACGATTTTAAAGTCAAGGCTTTCCAGTTTTTTTGCTACTTTTTGTATCTGGTCTTCGCTGGCTGTAGGTTCCATCACTATAATCATTTATGATTAAACTCCTGTTTTTGAATTTATTCACAAGAAGTTTAGCATAAAGGTAACTACTCAGGCCTGTAAAATTAAAAATTTTCTTAAACTGCCCACCACAAGGGCAGGCGTGGCAGGCAATTTTGAAAAATTTTTTCTTTACACTTTTAGAGGGGAGCTGAGTAGTTACGCATAAAGATTACCTGGTAGTGATAATACTGTTAAGATTGCTTCAGAAGAGAATTATCAGCTTATGTAAGACGTTTTTCGCCTCGCAATGACGACGAAAAATTTTATCAAATTTTCTGTCTAAACCACCCGGGTATTTATCTTTCATCGCACGCTTATCCCTTCGTCAAGATATTTAACCAGCGGATAGATAAAGAATTCTATAATCCTTCTCTTGCCTGTCTTGATTTCAGCGCTAACACTCATTCCTGACGAGATAGCTTCCTCTTTTCCTTCAACAACAAGGTTTGTTTGCAGGGGTTGGATAAATACCTCATAAACAGGACCGAGGTTTTCATCCATAATGCTGCTTTTTGCCACATTTATTACTTTACCTTCCAGTAAACCATATTTCTGGAAGCTAAACGTGTCCACTTTTATTTTTACATCCATACTTTCTTTTACAAAGCCTATATCCTTGTTTAAAACCTGTGCTTTAATCAGCAGCGGTACATCAATTGGTGTAACCGATATTAACTGCTGGGCTGGCTGGACTACACCGCCTATTGTATGCATCATAATTTTATCGACGTGTCCGTCGCACGGGGCGGTTATTTTTTGTTTTGTGTTGGTAAATTTTACCTGGTCAACTTCTGCTTTTAGCTGTGTTGCCTGTTTTTGTCTTTCCGCCAGTTCTTTTAAGGTTTCTGAGCGAAAATTTTCTTTTATATACCTGATTTTTTCATTTAATTTTTTTATTTCAGACTTATAGCTCTCGATCTTATCTACAAGCTCTGTATATTCATCTTTTGCTATAATATCAAGCACTTCCCGAAGCCGTTTTTCTCTCTCTTCACCGGAAGATAACAGGTTTTCGTAGTTAATTCGCTCTGTAACGGCTGTTTTTAGCTGCTCGTTATAGCTATTCAGTGTTGAATTATATATATCAATCTGGGTCTGGTCCGGGAAGTCCGCTCGCAGGGGCTTGCCTGATGCAAGAGCTTTTAGCCTTTCAATTTCAAGTTCAATATTTTTAAAGTTCGCTTCTCTTGATTCTAAGGCTGGTTCAGTAGTAGACGGGTCAATTTCCATTAATACATGGTCTTTTTTAACAAAATCTCCCTCTTTTACAAGGATTTTTCTGATAACCCCGGTATCTAAGGGTTGGATAATTTTAACTTCACCATCAGGAATAATCATTCCACGTGCGGTTACTACCACATCAACCTTGCCCAGGAACAGCCATAAGCCCGTAAAAACAATTAAAGCAACAATTGTCCAGAACATAAATAATCCAAGAGGGCTGGCGGGACGGTCCTCAATTTCTGACAGGAGCGGCTTGAATTCGTGGGAGTCATCGCCCTGAAGTAGTTTTTTTACTTTATTTATCATCCACTCAAGCCAGGTTTTTATTGTTTCAATTAATTTACTCATCTTCTCCAATATCTTCTAAAATCCTTGATATCTGCTCTTTGAGAAAAACCGCATTAATTTTTGCGGCATTCCATACTATTTCTTTATCAATTCCAAAATACTCGTGAATAACCATATTTCTGAACCCGGTAATTTTTTGCCAGGGAATATCAGGATGCTTTAGCTTTATTTCCTCCGGAATATGCTTTATTGCCTCTCCAATAATTTCAAGAGCTCTTGTTGTAGCGAGAAAAACAGTTAAATCGTTTTCAAATTCTTCAAATGAAATGCTTTTTATTAAATCTTGAGATACTTTTGAATATTCAACAATATCTTCTAAAAAATGTCTGTAATGTCTTTTCATAAGTAGACAACCTCATTTAAAATATATTTTTTTAATGCGGGTTTAATCCCTTTTTTCGTAATCAAATCAACATTTATTCCTAAAATATCTGTTAAAAAGTCTTTTAAACCGCAGAACTCAATTAAACCAATACAGTGTCCTGACTTTAAAGAAACAAGAATATCAACATCACTATTTTCTGTTTGTTCTCCTTTTACGTAGGACCCAAAAATCCCTATTTCCTCAACTGAATACTCTTTTTCCAGATAGGGTTTTAGTTCTTTTAATTTTTTTATGATTTGGTCTTTTTCAGTCATTTGACTTCCTCATCTAACATTATCCATCCTATAAACTCAGGTGCAAACGCAGTTTATCTTCAACTTCTTTTAACTTTTCTAAGGATAAAACACCTATTTTGTTTTTAAGCCTTCTTTTATCAAAAGTGCAAACATCCGGAACCCTTACCAGGCTTTTATTTGCAAGTCCATTTTCTTTACCTGTATCAATAATAACAGTAAAAGGGAATTCTTTTATTCTGCTTGTAATTGGCATTATGGTTATTCTGGAGCCTTTTTCATTTGCAATATCGTTAGAAATTATCAAAGCAGGCCTTGTTTTTTGTATTTCCTTACCTGCTGAAGGATCAAACTCCACCCGCCAAATTTCTCCTCTTCTGGGGAAACTCATTAATCTTCTCCTGTATCCTTAATAGCTGTTTGCTCACATTCACCGGGTTCTTCCCTGCAAAATTGTGCATATTCTTCATATGCTTTTGCAAGTTCTTCTGATTGTTTGTTTTTTTTGAATTCATCAAGTATTGTTACTATTGTTTTGCTCCTGTTTTTTCCTTGTTTATCAATAAACTCGATAATATCATCAGGAAGTGAAACTGAAATCTTAGGCATTTTATTGCATCTCCATTATTAACATAATTTAAAATTATAGTAGCATGTTTTTTTACTACTTTCAATTGCTACCTGACTCCTTCCTGCTGGCTATTTAAATAATGGTAGTAACCCTTGTTTTGCATAAGTTTATCGTGATTACCCGCCTCTATAATCTTCCCTTTCTCAAGCACTATAATCACATCACAGGAGCGAACGGCTGAGAGGCGATGCGCTATGACAAACATTGTCCTGCCTTGCTTGATTTTATCCAGGTTCCCAAGGATAATACGTTCGGATTCATAGTCAAGCGCGGATGTTGCCTCATCAAATATCAGAATCCTGGGGTCTGTTATGAGCGCCCTTGCAATTGCAACCCTTTGTTTTTGCCCGCCGGATAAAGTTGAACCCCGTTCTCCGACTATAGTATCGTAGCCTTCGGGTAATTGCGATATGAATTCATGAGCACCTGCAATATTTGACACCTGAAGAATTAATTCAATTGGCGCATCAGGCTTTGCAAGAGAGATGTTTTCCCTGATTGTGCCGGAAAACAGGTAATTGTCCTGTAAAACAACTCCTATATTATTCCTGAGCCAGATGGGGTTCATCTGGCGAACATCGATACTATCAACATAAATCGCGCCTTCATTGGTCATGTATAATTTCTGGACTAATTTTGTTACCGTGCTTTTGCCGCTGCCGCTCCTGCCCACTATTCCCACGCTCATTCCGGGGTTTATGGTAAAGCTCAGGTTTTCCAGTACATTGGGCGTATTTGGCAGGTATTTGAAGTTTACATTATCAAATTTTACTTCCCCTTTTAGCTGGGGCAGGGTTATTAACTTGTCTGACTGGATTTCCACAGGGTGGTTAAGTATATCGCCAAGCCTGTCAACACCTAACAATGCCTGCTGGAATTCATTCCACAGGCCGACAAGCCTCAAAATAGGCGCTGTAAACTGGCCTGAGAGCATATTAAACGCTATTAACTGCCCTATGGTTAGCTTGTTTTCCAGGACCAGCTTTACTCCAAAGTATAAAACTGTAATGGTCATTGCTTTTTGGAACATCCCGGATAGCGCAGCTGAGATATTACCCATATTGCCCAGGCGGAAACTTGATTTTACATAGTTGCCAAGATAGTCTTCCCATTTTTTTTGCATAGAACCTTCTATTGCAAGTGATTTTACTGTCTGGATGCCTGTAACTGATTCTACAAGGTAGGAATTTGAATGTGCTCCCATCTGGAACTTTTCTTCAAGCCGTGAGCGCAGCTCCGGGGTTATCAGCAGGTATAAAATCCCAATCAGGGCAACAAATCCCAGCACAATAAGGGTTAATTTTACGCTGTATAGAAGCATTACCAGCACAAAAACTACGGAGAAAAACAGGTCAATAATTACTGTTACTGACTTGTTTGTAATAAAATCCCTTATCTGGTCGAGTTCCCTGACTCTTGCGATTATATTCCCCACTTTTCTGTTTTCAAAATATACAAACGGCAGGGCAAACAGGTGTCGAAACAATTTGGCGCCCAGTTTAGCGTCAATTTTGCTTGTTGTATGTATAAAAATATATTTTCTTGCAAGGTTTAACAGAAATTCAAAAATCATCACCGCAATAAAAGCGACAGCCAAAACGTCAAGTGTTGTCATACTCTGATGTACCAGCACTTTATCAAGAATTACCTGGGTAAATAGCGGGGTTACAAGGCCAAATAGCTGGATAATGAAAGACCCGACCATCACTTCGGTGATAACCCTTTTATACTGCATTATTTCATTAAAAAACCACTTGAATCCAAATTTTATTTGCGAGTTTATCAATTTATGGTTAAGAATAATAAATTCACCCGCGGCTGCATCAAAAAATTCATCAAAAATTAATTCTTTTGTCCCTTTTTCAACAGGATCAAATACCAGCAGCTTTTTTTGCTCAGGGTTAATTTTTAAAACGGCAAAAAACGAGCCGTCCTGTTTTTGCGCTATTGCCGGCAGGGGATATTTTTCAGGTATTTGAGCTATGGTATCAGGAGTAAAACTCTTTATTTTTGCCCGGAATTCGTAGTTTTTTATAATCCTGACCAGCTCTTCTTTTGTAATTTCAGCTTCTGTTAATCCGTACTCCCTTGCAATTGAGCGCATGTCCACGTTTATCTGGTTTATTTTAGCTATTAATTCAAAGCATATTAATCCTGTTTGCATAGTTCTTCCTCTGGCATTTTTAGAATGCTTAATTTATATTCATTTGCGCTATTATTTATTTTTACTCGCTCAAGATCGAGTTTTTGGCTGATTAAGTCAGCTTTTTGGCCAAAATATGTTAATTTATCGATTAATTCTTTTTCATTTAACCTCTCAAGCATTGCAATTTTATTTTTCACAAGCCCTAAAGACTCTTCCTGGTCGGATAAAACATTACTGTAATTTCTGGATTCCTGATACATCTTCTGGTAATAGCTTTTCATTTCCTCAACTTTCTTATCCTGTTGAAGTTTTAACCTTTTGATTTCAAGCTTTGTCCTGTCTCTCTGGGCTGTATTTTTAAAGCCGGTAAAAATGGGCAGGCCCGATGAGATTCTGAAAGATAAATTTGTCTGGCCTATATCGTCAAAAGTAGACCAGTAGCTGTCCCTGTCTGTTCCGGCGAGGTAATAATTTGTATAAAACTTGAATGACGGAAGTCTCTGGCGGTTTAATATAGCAAGTTCCGCCTGCTTTTTTTCTATTTCAAGCTGGTAATATTTATATTCAGGCAGGTTTTCTATATCCAAAAAGTCTGTTTGAACTGCTTCTATCTGAAGTTTTGGGGTATGGTTTTTAACTGGGCCAGCAATATCCTTCTTGTTTTTTTCAAGATTTACAGGTTCAAACCCCGGTTCTTCAAGGTAGTCTAACTCCAGGTTTTCTGTATTATATTCTTCACCTGTGTAAAACGAAATATCTTCGAGATTTCTTTGATATTCCGTGCGTATAGCGTTAATTTCATTTGTAATTTTTGCAACTTTGATTGCCTGTTCAACAACCTCAGTCCGATTTTTTTTACCTGCGCTAAACAGTCTTTCCTGCATATTGAAAAGTTCGGAGTTCAGGTTTAAAAGCTCCTTATTTGATTTATATTCAAGATAACTCAGGAGTGCTTTTATATATAAATCAGCAAGTTGTAGTTTTAAATCACGCATACTTATTGAATATTGGGTTTGTTTCTGAATTTTATCTTTTTTGGCAATCTGGAGCCGTTTACCTCGGATTCCAAAATCAAACAGGTTATACTGCAGACTTGCGCTTGTAGAGTTACGAAACTGTGTTTCGTTTAACAGTATAGAATCGCCTACAGGAGTAATTGCCGCATTATTCTCTGAAAGATCCCTTTGATAACCTGCATTATAGCCGAGGCTTATTACGGGAAAGTATTCTGAGCGGGCTTCTTTAATAGCGGCTTTGCTTATGTTTATATCAATATTTGCGACTTTTAAGTCATGGGAGTGATTTATTGCCTGCCGAAGAATGTCTTTAAAGGAAAGTGTTTCGGCTGCTGTTGGGGCTGAAAATATTAAAGTTATTACTAATCCGGCTATTATGTATTTCATGATTTATATATTAATTAAAATATGATTTATGCTTAATGTTTCTATCTTGCATCTAGTTTTAATAAAACTATGCCTGACCTTTTTAATCAGGCATAATTAAATGTATTAATATTTTTTTTATTACTTATGCCGTATTCTAATGAAGTCATTGTATTCTTTTTACCTAAACACGATATAAAATATATTATTAAACTAACATAAAGAATAAAAATATCAAAACATTATTTCTATTATTTTATACAGCCTACCTTGTGTCATATTTACTAAACACTATTGTAATCATTTCTGATTAACCAGCTTTTGCCAATCCTCAACCTGGAAATTTTCCAGTCCCGGCTTTTGTTTTGACTCTCTGTAAAAACACTTCTCGCTCCCAGCCCGCCCCGGAGGAGGGCGCGCGGCTGCATGAATGAGGCTATGCTCCCGCTAACGCAGAGCCGCGCGCCTCTTTTCTATAAATTTTAAGGAA
>JANQEB010000151.1 GCA_028278605.1 Candidatus Gastranaerophilales bacterium | reverse complement strand
TAATGATCATGCCAAGAAAGGTTTCAAAATAGGCGGATAATTAACTGACACCTCATAAAAACAAGTAAAGCCCCTTTAAACGGGGCTTTATCTGTTTTTGAAAAAATCAGTCTTTAAGTTTTTCCTGTCAAATATAATCCTCAAAAAGAATAAAGGTAATACCGGAAACATCCTGCTGAACCTTGACGGCTGGGCAATTAACCTGTAAAACCACTCTAAGCCTGATTTTCTAAAAATAGACGGCGCTCTTTTTACTTTCATTGCCCAGACATCAAAGCTTCCTCCCACGCCTATCATTGTGGTTTTTGGCAGGAAATTCCTGTGTCCGGCTATGAAAAATTCCTGTTCAGGAGAGCCAAGGGCAACAAACAGCAAATGCGGGTCCGCTTCAACTAACTTCTCCAGGATTTCGTTTAAATTTTCATCCTTAAAATAACCATGGTGGGAAAAAACAATATTCAACCCCGGAAATTTTTTCCCGGTTTCAATATTTAAAGCGTCAATTACCTCTTGCTTTGCGCCTATAAATCCAACTTTAAGTCCTTTTTCAGCACAATTTTTCATAAGTTCCTCAGAAAACTCAATTCCGGGAATTTTTTCAGCTTTATTTAAACCCATGCTTTTTATTGCCAGCATTATACCTGTGCTTTCAGGCAGAATAAGCTCGGCTTTTCTTATAATATTTGCAAGCTCCGGAATCTTATCGGCAGCAGCAATTATTTCCGGGTTGAGCGTTACTACCTGAACCCCCTGCCTGCTTTCCATATGGCTTATAGTAAATTCCAGCGCCGCTTTCCTGGTAGTGATGTCTACCGGGTAGCCAAATATGTTTATTCTCTGTATTTTTTGTGCTTCAGCTATCGTCATAATAAGCAAAACAGGTTTTCTTTTATCTGAACACTTCCCGGTAATTCAGCAGGGAATGTATATAGGCATTAGTTTTCAAGTATTTTAACCCGGCATAGTTTATTGAATTAAGAACAAAAATTGCAATAAAAGTCTGTTCATTAAATATATTAAAACTGGTAACCTGTATTAACAATAGGGAAACAAAAACTATATATACAAAAAACAGTAAAATATTTTTTTCGCAGGCCGTTATAATCCTTTTTGACCTTAGAGCTATTGTTTTATTGTCAAGCTCCGGTTCACTTACTGCAATTTCGGTCCCAAAACTAAGGTTCACGGATTTCCATATAACGGCAAGCACTGCAAGCGAAAGAAAAAACATTAAATTAAAACCGATAAACCCTAAAATAAAACTTGTTAAACCTGTAATAATCCCGCTGCTTGTTACTATGAAATTAAACAGCATTACCCCAAGCAGAAAAACTATTCCTGTAAAAATTAAAAACCCCATCAATGGAATGAAAGTCTGCGTATATTTATAAAACTGCCATTCAATAATTTTTTTAAACGCATGTAACTGGTCAATCCTTTCATAACCGTGTTTTCTGGCGGAAATAACGTAAAAAAACCCGGAAAGCCCTGATGAAAACATTGAAAATGAAAACAGCGCTGAAAGTAAAAGCAATATTGTATTAATAACTTTTAAAGCAAGGGTAAGCTCTATGCTAAGTCCAATCCGGGTTTTATCACTATAAATTAACGCTTTTAGGAAACTTAGAGCATCCTGCTGGATTTCTGATGCGCAAACTAATGTTGAGTAAGCAAAAACAGCAGAAACAATGCCGGAGAGAAAAATAAATATTACTATTCTGGTAAGGTAGAAAGGGTCTTTATTTATCCGGGTTTTCATTTTTGATCTGCTCCAGTTCGCTATAACAATCCTCTAAATATTTATCAATATTTTCCTGAATTGTTAATAGCTCTACCAGATCATCTTCTGTAATAAAACCTTTATTAATAAAAATCTGCCCGATCGGGACCGGGTTTTCCTCTTTCTCCTTTAGAACAATAGTAAGCTGTTCCAGGGTTACCTTTTTTTCCCGGAGTAAAATTTCGCCAAGTTTTGGGTGTACAAGTAGTTTTTTAAGAGCTTTCAGGTCTTTATCATTTTCAGGCACAATGCAGTTCCTATTTTTTTCTTTTTATATATTATACAACTCATTTTTATTTTGTGTGAAGAGGTTACTTAAACCAGGTTGTAAACAGTGTCCCGTTCAACAGGAACCTTACCTGCTTTTGTTATAAAATGTTCAATTTCTTCTTTTTTGACAGCATAAGCGTCTTTTGAACCCGCCATGCGTGTAATCTTCTCTTCCATAACAGTTCCGTCTATGTCGTTTACCCCAAAACTCAGGCTGGTCTGGGCAAGTTTTATTCCGGTCTGGATGCGAAACGCCTTGAGGTGTTCGATATTATCCAGCATTAATCTTGATATAGCATAGTCTTTAAGCATATCAACCCCTGTTGGTTGGTTACTATCAGGGATTTCAGTGTTTTCATAATGGCAAAACAGAGGAATAAATGTCATAAACCCGCCTGTTTTATCCTGTAATTCCCTTACTGCAAGCATATGATCAATCTTATCATAACAGGTTTCGCCTATACCGGTAAGCATGGTTGCATTGCTCTTTAACCCCAGGTTATGCGCAATTTCCATAACCTCAAGCCATCTTTGCCCGGAAATTTTTTCCGGGCAGACCTGCTGACGCACGTTTTCCGCAAAAATCTCGGCCCCTCCCCCCGGAAGAGAACCCAGGCCCGCATTTTTAAGCTCTTGCAGGGTTTGTTTTATATCAAAGCCGGAAATTTTTGAGATATAGGCAATTTCAACGGCTGTAAGAGCCTGGATATGCGTATCCGGTAAAATTTTCCTGCACTGCTGAAGCAGCTGCCTGTAAAATTCCAGGTCATATGACGGGTTCAACGCTGAAACTATGTGAATTTCCCTGGCAGTCTTACTTACCTGAGTTTCCAGGTATTCAACCGCTTTATCAAGAGTGTAGTAAAACGCCTCTTCCTGCCCTTCTTTTCGTCTATATGCGCAGAATTTACATTTGCCTTCGCAGATATTTGACAGGTTCAGGTGATGATTGTTTATCCAATACACATAATCTTTTTTAGCAGGGTTTTTCAGCCTGTTAACCCGCGCAAAATCAGCAAGCGTACCAATAGCCAGAAGATCATTGGAATTATAAAGGTCTATTCCGTCTTGCCTGGTTAATCTCCGGTTACTAAGGACTTTTTCCCTAATTTCTGATAGTTCAGGTGATTTATCTATAATTTTTTCCGGTAATTCCTGCATTTTCATTAGTTTTCATTAGTTTTTGTTAGTTTTTATTGGCTTTTATTGGTTTTTAGTTGCTAGTCCCTTATTTATATAGCACAAATAGAAGTAATTTATTAAAATTAACAATTTAAAATGGAGTAAGAAATAATTTCATGCTAAATTTATAGGGGAATTTTTTTATTTTTTTAGAGGGATAAACCGTGTACGATGTTGCGATAATTGGGGCTGGACCGGCTGGAATTTTTTCAGCGCTTGAAATACTAAAACTTAGGCCTGACTCAAGAATCGCAATTTTTGAAAAAGGCCCTGAAATCGCCAAGAGAAAATGCCCGGTAAGAGAGGGTTACAGGTGCCCGACCTGCAAGACCTGCAATTTGCTCTGCGGATGGGGAGGGGCAGGCGCGTTTAGCGACGGAAAACTTACTCTGGCAACAGAAGTCGGAGGCCATTTGCACGAATTTATGCCCAGGTCAAAAGTTAAGGAGCTGGTTAAATACACTGACAAAATATATCTTAAACATGGAGCTGATGATGTTATTCATGGCACCAATAACGATGATGTATCAGACATTTCAAGAAGGGCAAAGCTTGCCGAGCTTAAGCTGATTCATTCGCCAATCCGGCATCTTGGTTCTGACAGGGCTTTATCGGTTTTGAAAAACATGTATGACAGTCTTAAAGATAAAGTTGACTTTTTCCCGGATGAAATGGCGGAATCCTTAATAATTGACGACAATTATATTAAAGGATTTACTACAAATAAAGGCAAAACAATTGAAGCAAAATACGTTATAGCAAGCCCGGGAAGAGAAGGGGCTGAGTGGATCACCGGGGAATTCAAGAAAAACAATATAGGTTTTGAAAATAACGCTGTAGATATAGGTGTGCGTGTTGAATTGCCTGCTGTAATTATGGAAGAGCTTACCAGAAAGCTCTATGAGGTAAAACTGGTTTATAATGCCCCCAGTTTTGGGGATGATGTCAGAACATTCTGCATGAACCCCTACGGAGAAGTTGTTTGCGAGAATTACGACGGTATAACTACAGTTAACGGTCATAGTTACGGGGAAAAGAAAACTGAATACACAAATTTTGCGCTGCTTGTAAGCAATAAATTCACTGAACCGTTTAAGGAACCAATTTCTTACGGCCAGCATATCGCAAGACTGGCTAATATGCTGGCTGGTGGAGTTCTTGTCCAGCGTTACGGCGATCTTTTGCAGGGAAGACGCTCAACTCTCGCTAAAATTACTGACGGTACGGTTGTCCCGACGTTTAAAGACGCTATTCCCGGTGATTTAAGTCTTGTTTTACCATACAGGCACCTTACAAACATTGTGGAAATGATTGAAGCCCTTGATAAAATCGCACCGGGCGTTGCTTCCAGGTATACTCTGCTCTATGGTATCGAGGTTAAGTTCTATAGCGCAAGGGTTGTGCTTACTAATGAGCTGGAAACCACTGATGTGAAGAACCTTTTTGCTATAGGAGACGGGGCAGGAGTTACACGTGGCTTGATTCAGGCCTCTGCTTCAGGGGTGCATGCCGCAAGGGTTATTTGTTCAAGGTAGTACTCTGTTAAATTAATTTTGTCCGTCATCCTGAGCCCACCCCACCCATGGTGGGGGGTGGCCGAAGGATCTCAGGTAATGAGATTCTTCGCCCG
>JANQEB010000126.1 GCA_028278605.1 Candidatus Gastranaerophilales bacterium | reverse complement strand
CAGCTTCTTATCAAGTGTTGATAACGCAATTGATGAAGTATCAACCAGAAGGTCAACAATCGGTTCATTCCAGAACAGGTTAGAATCAGCTATTGACAGTTTGAACATCCAGTATGAGAACATGTCAGCATCCGAGTCCAGGATCAGGGACGTTGATGTTGCTGATGAGGCTGCTAAATTAACAAAGAACCAGATATTACAGCAGGCTTCAGCAACGCTATTAGCCCAGGCAAACCAATCCCCGGGAATCGCCCTGAGCCTGATATAAAATCTAAAGGTATAAGTGAGAGGGGGGTTCTCTTCCTCTCACTTCCCCCTTAATCAAATCGAAAATAATTTACAGGTTTTTTAATATAAACAAAAACTCCGTGTAGTCAGGAATGCATCTAGTAGGGATCAATGAAAACTAACGTAATGTATCGTTGTTAACAATTAAATTCCAATTTTGTACTTATTGCCTCAGGCTAAGACAGAATTGGAATTTCTTTGTTCAATAGGAGTTAATATGATATTTACAGTAAAAAATGTCGGAAATACTGATATCATTTATATTCATGCCAGAAGGCCGGGCCTGCCGGAGTATTTACTTATAGGCCGGGCAATAGATGCACATGCCGGGCTTCAAAACAGGCATATAGTCTTGAAACTAAATCAAAACTTGGTTTTAGAAAATTTATTTGTGGAAATGGCCTTATCTGTCCGAAGAAACTGTATTCAAAACAATTCTTCCCTTTCTTTATGTTGTACAAACCCTGATTTACTATCTATTTTATACTTGCTAAAGTTGGACAGGTTTTTTGAATTTTATGAAAGTGAGCATGATGCCTTTTCAAGGGAAAACAGGCTGGTAAAACGCAGATTAAAAGCAGTTTAGCCGATTTATTACAAAGTCCTGTTGATTACCGGCGCAATTCCCTGCAGTTCCCTGTATAAATCCTCAAACTGCCGGAGGTATAGGGATTGTGCACCATCACAAAGTGCGCTTTCCGGGCAATTATGGACTTCTATAGTTACACCGTCTGCTCCCGCCGCAATTGCAGCTCTGGACATCGGCGCAACTTTGTCCCTGAGTCCTGTTGCATGGCTTGGGTCAACAATTATCGGCAAGTGGCTTAGTTTTTTAATTACAGGTATAGCAGAAATATCTAAAGTATTTCTTGTAGCAGTTTCGAAAGTCCTTATTCCTCTTTCACAAAGAATTATATTTCTGTTACCGCCTGCCATTATGTATTCAGCTGACATTAACAACTCCTCAATTGTCGCAGAAAGACCTCTTTTAAGAAGAACAGGCTTGTCAATATATCCAAGTTCCCTTAGCAGGTTGAAATTTTGCATATTTCTGGCGCCGACCTGAAGAATATCAACGTATTTAACACAGGCCTCTATCTGGGAAGACTGCATAACCTCTGAAACGGTTGCCATGTTATACTTATCAGCGACATATTTTAAGTACCTGAGCCCTTCTTCCCCTAATCCCTGGAAACTGTAAGGGGAAGTCCTCGGCTTAAAAGCGCCGCCTCTCAGCAATTTTACCCCGCACCTGCTAAGGCACTCAGCAACTGCTTCAAGCTGTTCCAGTGATTCCACGGCACAGGGACCTGCAATTACCGCAACCTGTTTCCCGCCTATTTCCGCGTCTTTGATTTTTATAACGGTATCTTCCGGTTTAAAGGTCCTGCTTGCGATCTTATAATTGGAGGAAATGCTTATTACTTCCTGAACAGACTCAATTGTCTGGAAAATTCGACGGTCCTGAAGGGTCTTTTCCCCGACAGCCCCAATGACTGTATTTATCTGCCCCTTTGAAATATGAGCCTGATACCCGTAGGATTTGATAAGTTTTTCTACCTTGTCTATATCTTCTTCAGTGGCATTAGGCCTCATTACAATTAACATTTTTTATTTCCTCATAAGCTTTTTTTGACTTACACCAAACTCTGCTGTAAGTATAATATTAATATACGACTTTAAAGAATACTAACAAGTCCCAAGAATAAAATAAAAGTAATAAACCTGGTTGTGTATAAACTTACCGGCTGGTAATATTAAACCTGGGTTGCCAATTAATTTTTGAGGTAGCTTATGAACAGATATATTAAACCCTCGATTTCTCTTGGAGCTATATCAGGCTTTGTTTTTGGAGTTTTATTATTAATCCCGTTTATTGCTCCGTTTATGTTCTTCCTTATATTTCTGCTTGCGGGGATAATAATCATAATCATTCTTAAAAAAACCAATACAGCAGGGGTAATTACGGTTCAGGAAGGAGCTTTAATAGGTTCAATGGCCGGGTTTAGCTCCTTAATCGCAGCTTCTGTTTTGTATATTCCTGTTGCTTATATTATTGATAAAACCTTCAATGCATATTCCGCTGCTTTTAGCCTTAGTATAACCGGTTATGAATTATTATCAGTCTCAATGCTGGTAATCTTCACCGCTATATTAAGCGCAATTATGAACGCTTTTACAGGCATGGTTACGGCTTATATTTTTGAAAGGCTTGAAAACAGGAGGATGACTTTCGAGGAACATCTCGATATGGAAAGAGTTGACCAGCATGTGGAATAAATTTTTCTTATGCCGGTTTCAATAAGTAATCGTTAAATGAAAATAATAAACCTAAATCGGTATAGCAATTCGATTTGGTTAAAATCTAAAATCTGTCTTTCTGACAAATTAATGGTGTGTACTTTGTTTTCCCGTGATTAAATGAGAGAATAATTTTAAATCTTGGGTTATAATAGGAAAATAGTCTTATAGCAACGCTTGGGTTAGCTTAAAATTTTGTATATTGCGAAATTATTGTTATTTTTGTATAAAAATTTCAGGCAGATCGATAGAATACCCGTATATGAGTGATTAAGCTGATGAATAAAACTGACCAACAGTATAAGAGCAGTAATATAGCAAATAAAATAGAAAAAATGCAAAAAGATGGCGATATTTCAAAAGCGATCGAGATTTGCCAATCCGCAATCAGGCAGGACCCGACCAATTATGAACTCCATATAAGACTTGGCGACCTGTACCTGGAAAAGCACCTTGATATTTACCAGCCAAAACAATACATTGATGAAGCCATAAACGAATACAGGATTGCCCTGGAATCTGACCTTAACGCCGCGGAAATTCACCATAAACTCGGTGTTACTTTTTATCATAAAGGCGATTTTGAAAAGGCAATTAACCACCTTACCATTGCTCTTGAATATGATAAAAAACATTACAACGCTCATTTAATGATGGCAAAAATTTTAGCCAGGAAAAACCGTATTACAGACACACTAAACCACCTTAAAAACTCTATTCAGTATGGCGGTTTCAAAAATGCCAGGGCTCACTTTATGCTTTTCAGTATTATGAAGGCAAATAGCAAAAAATCCTTTGTAAATACGCTTAACGCTTATGACCATTTACTAAAGGGTATCCTGAAGTTTCCATTTGATAAACATGCCAGGAAAGAAGCTTACTTAAGCCTGAATACTATTAAATTTATACCGGTTTACCTGAAAGGTCATTACTTTGAAAAAACAATGAACATTAAAGAAGCTATTGAGCTTTATACCCTTGCTATCGAAGAAGCTCCGGGATTTGTATCATTATATTTATGGTTAGGTAACGCTTACAGGTCTATCGGCAGGGTTAATGACGCTTTAAATGAATACAGGATGGCAATCTGGCTTGACCCAATGAACATAATTGCCCATAAACTCCTGTGCACAATGTTTGAAGAGCAGGGAGACTATGAAAGTGCAATCGAAATATATAAAAAACTTATTAATATGAATCCGGATGACGCGATTTATCATAGCAACCTGGCAAATATCTACTATCTAAAAGGAGATGTAAAGACTGCGGTTTCTCATTACCAGACTGCGGTTGCGCTTAACCCTAATCAAAGTTGGACAAGTATTATTGCACAGACTCTCGGTTATATTTTCCACGAGTCAAAGGAGAATTACGACGCTGCTATCAGCGCTTACCAGAGTGCGACTATTTTAAACCCTACTGATGTAGATATATACCTCAGCCTTGGAAGCGCCTACTACGATAAGGGAGATCATACTAATGCCCTTAACACGTACCGGCTCGCCCTTGAAATTGACCCTAAAAATGCCAGGATTCACTGTAACCTGGGGTTCCTGCTATGGGGCAAGGGTATGATAGAAGATGCTGTTAAGGAATATGAAAGAGCTATCGAGCTGGAACCCAATTATGACATAGCTCAAAACAACCTGGGAGTAATTTACCTTGATAACCTGGGCTATATTCAGAAAGCTGTTGAGCATTTAACAAATGCGGTTCAATGTAACAACAGGTACGCCCTGGCTCATTACAATTTAGGACGGGCAATGGCTATAAAAGGCGATAAAATAGAAGCAGCAAGGCTTTTGCAGGTAGCCCTTGACTTAAACGCCCATACTAATGAGCTTGATGAAAACGAAATTAAAATGAAAATCAGAGAGCTGTTTGACTAGTACTCTGTTAAATTAATTTTGTCCGTCATCCTGAGCCCACCCCACCCATGGTGGGGGGTGGCCGAAGGATCTCAGGTAATGAGATTCTTCGTTTCACTCAGAATGACGATTCTATAAAATTTACTTAACTGTGCACTAGAAGCAGTCTCAAAAGTCTTAATTATAGTTTTTTATTTTTATTGCACTGGAATGCATGTAAGTCATTGCGAGGCTTGAAACATCTTATGTACAAGGAAAGTATTATTCCGGACGTTAAATGCCTCGCAATGACGTTGTGATTTTTACAAGGTATTTTTGAGACCGCTTCTAAGTAGGTAACAAAAAATTTTTACTCATTTCGTCATTCTGAGCCGCCTCCCGCCATAGGCGGGGCGGGCGAAG
>JANQEB010000103.1 GCA_028278605.1 Candidatus Gastranaerophilales bacterium | reverse complement strand
CACGCGGTGTTGCTGCGTCAGGCTTTCGCCCATTGCGCAAAATTCCCTACTGCTGCCTCCCGTAGGAGTATGGACCGTGTCTCAGTTCCATTGTGGCTGGTCATCCTCTCAAACCAGCTACTGATCGTCGCCTTGGTAGGCATTTACCCCACCAACTAGCTAATCAGCCGCAGGCCCATCTCAAGGCACCGGAGTTTTCATCCCGAAGGACATATGGGGTATTAGCACCGGTTTCCCAGTGTTATCCCCCTCCTTGAGGTAGGTTACCTACGTGTTACTCACCCGTCCGCCACTGATGTATCCCCGAAGGGACCTCATCGTTCGACTTGCATGTATTAAGCACACCGCCAGCGTTCGTCCTGAGCCAGGATCAAACTCTCCATGGTCAAAAACCTTTATATAATTCTTTTAATTATAAACAGAGGTTTGCTTCCCGGCTGTTCGTTTTTGAATTGACAGAACATATTGCATTTTTCAGTTATTCAGTTTTCAAGGTTCGGGAGCGTTTAAAAAGGAGCTTTGCTTTGTGTAAGCAGGATGCTTTAGCTTCCTTTGCTTCTTTTTTAAAAAGCTTGTTTTCGCTTTTATTTTATTAGTCAACAAATTATTGCCCATTCGCTCTTTTTGCGGGGTAATGAGTATGTTAACACCACAATTTTTTAGAGTCAAGCTGTTTTTTTATATAATTCTAAAAAAATTATTTTTTGTGGTTCAACTCTCGAAATCACTATGTATATTCGCCCTTAGCTTTATTTTCCGAAAGTAATACTTAATTTATACCAAACTTATTTTGATTTCAACTCTTTTTTTTATAAAAATCGTACTATTTTTACCAAAAAATTAGTTTTTTTAAATTTTTAAGGTTCATTTTTCCACTTCACTAGTATTTAGACATAGTTTTTAAAAAATTGTTCCCGGTTTACTTATAAGGATTTCTTCATTTATGATTATTTGCAAGCTTCCATTTTTTTATAAAAATCCTTAAAAACTCCCTGGTTTTCTATAAGTATCTCTTTACCGGCATTGGAACCGCGCATTTTTTCCAGGTCTTTCTGCACGTCTTTTTTAATTATTTTGTTTAAAAAGTATGGCATGGCAAAACCGAGAAGGAGCATATTAGTAAACAAAGTTCCCCAATAAAGAGTGGTTCCGGCTTTTTTAGTCCGGTTTATCACTTCCCGGCTGACTCCTTTTAATTTATCCGCGTCATTAATCTTTCTTACCGGTGGGAAAAGCTTGCTAAACCAGGAGTCGCTCTTTAATTTTTCCCGGTCAATGAGCTTTGTGCCCAGGAATTTATCGGACAATCTTGCCCCTACGCCGTTCATAGCAGCATCTCCCCCGAAAAAGAGACCGCCTAAGAATGCCAACCTTAGCGCCCAGTCTTTTCTTTCTGTTGAATCCCTTGATGCAAGAATTAAACCAGGGATAGATGTTATCAGGAAGATGGAAAAATAAGTTGGCATACTCATAAATTTTCCGTCTTTGTAGTCCAGTTTTGCGGCATTTTTCTTAATCATCCGTAAAATTCCAGTGGGGTTTTTGGCCAGCATTGATTTTGCCATTACTACAGGTAGTGCAACCGCAGCGGCTGTAGCCATTGCCAGAAAGCCGAGGTACTTTTTCCACTTGTTTTTCTCATGTTCAGCCGCCTGTTTTTTGGTATAGCTCTCATCAGCCATTTCATATTTAGCGGAAAACCCTGTTCTGCCTGTTAATTTTTTTGTTATTTCTTGTGTAACCCATACTATACTACCTGTTGATACCCCGGTGAACCAGAAATCGCTCCCCCATACAGCGCTTTTTGCCTTGATTAATTTCTGTCTCAGCTCTTCTTCTTTGCCTTTGAAATCATTAAGAACACCTTTAAATCCTTTTACGTCAATTTTTTTATCCTTTAGCAAGTGTTCTGACAGTTCGTGTATACCTTTTTTCATATCATTTACGGTACCGCTCAGGTATTTGTTTGAAAGGCGCATTAAGTGGTTTTCTTCTGAGCCGAAGCTTTTTGTGGCCTTAAACATTTTGCTAAGGGCAAACCTGTTTGACAGGGGAAGCGTTACAAATGGCGTTAAAAACGCCAGCACAAAATATATACTGGAATTACCCAGTCTTTCCCTGCCTTCTATCGAGTTGTTTGACATCATTGCATTAGGCAAAGCAACTCCACCAAGATCAAGCAGACCCCGGTTCAGGATAGTATTCCCCTGAATTGTGGAGGTTAAATTATTTATATTCGTCATTTTATTCTGAAAATTTTCTCTATTTAGATATAATGCTTGTAAATAGAAAAAGTTTCCTTTTTTTTTACAAAAATTATTTACATAATATGACACATAAGGACATAAAAAAAATTCTTATACTAAGGTTTGGTGCAATCGGGGATGTTGTACATTCAACAGAGCTTTTTCGCAGCATAAAAAGGAAGTATCCTGATGTTTTGATCCATTATGCTTCGTTTAAGACGCCTTCTATGAATATTCAAGGAGATCCTGACCTTGACAGGGTTTGGGTTGCTGAGGGGAAAACATATAAACAGCTCTACAAACTAGCCAAAGAGCTGGGAAAAGAAAAGTTTGACCTGTTTTTAAACTTACAGCCGGGGATCAGGACAAGGATTTTTGCCCTGATGCTTGGCATGCCACGGACTATTACATACAAAAAAACTTTTAAGCTGCATGCTGTGGAGAACTTCTGGCAGACAGGCAAAAAGTTTTTCAAAGATATTGAGCTTGCTAAAAACATTAAGCTACATATAAATGAAGAAGCAAAAAGCCGTGTTTCTGAGATACTCGATAAAAAAGGCATGGTTATTGGGTTTAACATGGGGGTAAGCCCGACAAGACAGGGAAGACGATGGCCCCAGGATTACTGGCGGGAACTTGCTCTTATGTTCCTTGATAAATACGACTGCCAAATCATATTGACCGGCTCAGAAGCTGACAGGGAGTTCTCAGACCCCTTGCTCAGGCTATCGTCAAGAATCAGGTCTTTTTGCGCAAAGACTTCTATAGCAGAAAACACAGCTCTATTATCGCTCTGCGATCTTGTAATTTCCGGGGATACGGGGCCTTTACATATTGCAACGGCTGTTGGGGTTCCTGCTATTGGCCTGTTTGGTGCGGCGCCGGTTTCCAGGACAGGTCCATACGGTGAAAATTGCGTGGCTGTTTTTTCAGACAGGGCATGCGTTCCCTGCAACAGGCGGAAGTGTAAATACATGCAGGAAAGTGGAATTTACACGCCATGCATGCTTGATGTTGAGCCGGCACAGGTTCTGGAAGCTGCAAAGAGGTTTTTGGCTATTTAGAAATTTGGGTTATTTACATTTACCTCTTATTAAATCCCGAAATAGATTCATTATATTGAGGCATCTATGTCCTGCTTTCTACACAATAGATTTTTATATTTTTATAAAAAAATAATGATAATATAATGCTATATACATTGACAATAATAAAGGATTAAGTATTGTTAAAAATTATTCTTTGCTTTCTTGTTATATTTTCCTCTATTCAAGCCAACTCGGAGCCTTTAGCCCTAAAAGACTGGAAACAGCCGCATTCAGAAAAAGCAGTATATTTTACCAGGTACACGAGTATTCTGAATTGTGAAAAGAAAACTCCAAGGTATGTTTACTATAATTTACTGCCGGAGGATTTTAACGGGGAAACTGATAGAAAACACTGGTGGAGCAATAAAATTCCGGAAAAAATAAAAGCTGTTTGCGGTAACAATTATGCGGTAGACAAAGATTACAGGCATTCAGGTTATTCCAGGGGGCATCTAAATCCTTCCGCGAACTATAAAGCAAGCAAAGACTATATGAAAGAAACATATTCTTTTGCTAATGCCGCACCCCAGGAGCAGAGTTTTAACGGTGGATTATGGAAAGCAATTGAAAACACAGAGAGAAAATTAGCAGGGAAGCACAGCGGAATAACTGTTATAACAGGTGTAATCCATACAGGAAGTACATACAAAATAAAAAATGATATTAGTGTTCCTGTATATTTCTATAAAATTGTCTTATGGAAGGACGGGCAGGGAAATATTCATAACTTAGCCTGGCTGGTTGAAAACGACAAACCTGATAAAGGAATAAAGCCCGGTGCTATGCTGGTGGATATAAATACGATTGAAAATATTAGCGGATTAGATTTTATAGATTAGGCGACCTGAATTGCTATGCTTTTAACACCAGCAATTTAAGAAAAGGTATTATTCTTCTTTTTTCTCTTCGGTCTTAGCCAGCACTTTATCGATTAACCCGTATTCGACGGCCTCATGGCTTCCCATATAGAAGTCTCTTTCAGAATCCTGAATGATTTTTTCTACCGGCTGACCTGTGTGTTTGGCCAGTAGCTCGTTTATTTGCTTTTTAATCCTGACTATCTCTTCTGCTTCAATCTGAATATCAGTTGCCTGGCCTTTTGCCCCGCCTGAAGGCTGGTGAATCATAATCCTGGCATTAGGAAGAGCCAGACGTTTTCCCGGAGTTCCCGCACTGAGAAGAAATGCGCCCATGCTTGCCGCTTCTCCAAGGCATATTGTGCTTACATCAGCTCTTATATGCTTCATAGTGTCATAGATTGACATTCCTGCGGTGATAACCCCTCCCGGACTGTTAATGTAGAGCATTATGTCCTTTTCAGGATTCTCCGCATCCAATAACAATAGCTGTGCAACTATTGAGTTAGCTACATCATCATCTACGGGCATGCCCAGGAAAATAATTCTCTCGCGCAAAAGCCTTGAAAATATATCAAATGATCTCTCGCCTCTGCTGGTCTGCTCAATTACCACAGGAATCTTATTTATTATTTCTTTACGGGACATTTTTACCTCTCTTAATAAATTTACTGTCTATATTTTATTATATTTTACTCAAGTTGCCACCTATAAAAATTTGGTAGTGGTATTTTTTGACGTGGCGTCATTGCGAGGAGTGAAACGACGAAGCAATCCACTTGAGTCTACTTAGTGACGGATTGCTTCGCCCGCCCCGCCCATGGCGGGTACCGGGCTC
>JANQEB010000306.1 GCA_028278605.1 Candidatus Gastranaerophilales bacterium | reverse complement strand
AAGATTGGCAAGGTATAAAAGGAAAACAATAGCATTTTCAAAATCTGATTACTGGCATGATTTGATTACAAGGCTTTTTATTATCCAATATAATCTATCACTTAGAATTTAATCACCGCCGACTTTTTTTACAATCTATTTAATCAATATCAGCTCAATCTCTTCAACCATTTTGACGCTTGCAAGTATGATGTTATAGGCAATTCTTGAGATAATATTAAGCTATAAGCTAAGTATAATTATTTTTTATAAAATTCTAACAAAAATCGATTGAAAACACTTTCTATAAGATTAATTACACCCACTTAAAATTCATATTTTTAAGCTATTATTATCTTAGAATGCTAGTTTTATCTCCTAAATTTCTATTTTTTAGCGTATTTTATAAAATTTTCAATTGACCTGTCATAGGTTTTTTCGCCATCCGGCGGGAAAAAACAGCCCGGAATCTCACCTCTTTTTCTGTGCGACATTACACAATCACAGCAGATTCCTCTTTTAGAGCAGGTATAAGTACAGGTACAGTTTTTTAAATTTCCTTCTTTTTTGCATTCCATAAAAAACATTCCCTCCTGTATAACTAAAATGGCAGGTAAAAAGTTATTTTATTCTCTAAAAACATGACTAAAAGCCCGGCAATCACAAGCGGAGGACCAAAAGGCAGGAAAGTGTAATTCTGGGTTTCTCTCATACGCTTAAAAATCACAAAAACAGAGATTCCCCCTATAAGAAAACTCAGAATTATTAACCCGATCGCAAGGTTATACCCTCCTTGATAGCCGATATACCTGCCTGTAATTGATAAAACCAGGGCTAAAAACAGTCCGCCCATAGCGCAAAGAGATTGATACTCCCTGGATTTAATGAAATTATACATGATAAGAGGGATTCCAAGGATCATCTGAAATACCAGGCTAAGTGCCAGAATTATTATAATTCCCTTCCAGCCAAACCATGCCCCGAGCGCTGCTCCCAGAATTGTGTCCCCGCCTCCAAAAGCGTATTCTCCGGAAAACAAATACCCCAGCCTGGAGAAAATTTCAAAAAATGCAGCACCTAGTAATGCTCCTAATACAGCCGAGATAAACACATCATTAAAAGCAACCCCAAGAAATTCAACTTTCTCCAGAGAATTACCGCCTATATCAAAAAAGTTAAAGATTAACCCCAGCGGAATCAATGGAATTGAGTTTATATCAAAAATTACCTTTTCCTTAAGATCAGTGATGGTTATTACTATCAGGTTTGACACCAGAATGAGAAAGAATATTGTTTTAATGCTTGAACCCCAAAAATAATATACCAGCACAAACAGGATTCCGGTAATTAACTCCACAAGAGGATACTGAAAACTTATGCTTTCAGAGCAATGCCTGCATTTTCCCCTGAGAAGAACATAGCTTAACAGGGGAATATTGTCATACCATGCTATTTTTTCCTTACATTTAGGACATTTTGAACGTTCAAAAACAAAATCTTCTTCTTTTAAAAGCCTTATACCAACTACGTTAAGAAAACTCCCCATTACAAGGCCGATTATAAAAATACATACAAGCTTAAATATTTCTAATTCTGTCATTTATATTAATCCGGCTGTTTTTCTCTCTTTGTTATGATTTTAAATAATTCTGCCGTAGCTTTTTTGATTCTCCTGCTGACCTGCATTTGGGAAATACCAACCTTTTTAGCTATTTCATTCTGGTTTAAGTCCTCAAAAAAGCTCATTTGTACAACTTCTTTTAAGTTATCAGAAAGAAGGCTTACGGCTTCCAGGAGCATTATCCTGTCTTCCTGAAGTTTTTGCTCTTCCTGGTATTTATCATCAACAAGCTTATCTACCAGTGATTGGTCATTGTCGGAAAAACCGGCAATCTGGTCAAGAGAAACCGGCCGTTTCCTCCTGTCAACCTCAATTACCTCGCTAATTCTTTTTAGCGGGAGCTGGAGTTCTTCTGCTATTTCAACTTCAGTGGGGTTTCTGCCCAGTTTAGAATGCAGTTTTTCTATAATTGAGTTCATTCTAAATGATAATTCCAGCAGTTCTCTTGGGGCGCGAATTATTGAAGCTTTGTCTCTAAGGTAATGCCTGATTTCCCCGGTAATCCTGTAAGTTGCATAAGTCTTAAAGCTTGCTCCCTGGGCTTCATCAAACTGGTCAATAGCCTTCATTAACCCTACACAGCCAACCTGGATAATATCTTCAATAGGGTCAGCCTGCCTTCTGGCAAGCCCATGAGCTATTTTTTTTACCATGTGAAGATAATAGTGAAGAATTAAAGTTCTAAGCTGGGTTTTTGCCCTGTTATCATCAGTGTTTTTATATTTGCTCAACCACGCTTTTACTTCATCATCAGGGCTTTCATTGTGTTCAATATTAATATTCAAGCCTTCTAAACTCCAAATTGTGGCAGCAACCGTAAGTTCCCAAAATATCTTGATTAATAGCGTTATTATTGTTGGAAATACTTAACACAGGTGCTTTTAACACTATATATAGTACTTTGTAAGTATATAAGGAATTATAACATAGGAAGATAATTGGATTTAATCCCCTCTAAAAAAAGATATCCTTTTTAAAGGAGGTGCTGCGTAAATGAGTTTTAAACCATCTGGTGAAGAGCAAAATTGGGCTAAACAACAGGACATTGATTTAAGAAAAAAATTGCAGGAATTCTCCAGAATACAAAAATTAACAGATATTATTGGGGAGGAATCTCTTTGTCCTGCTGATGGTAAGGGCCTGGAAAAAATTGAGATTGACGGAACAGGGATTTTTATCTATAAATGCACTTATTGCGGCGGGATCTGGCTAAACAGAAGTGATATGGAGCGGTTGCTTAATTCTGTTGATAAATCGGACAAGTTAATCAGGTATCTTTCAAAAATTTTCAATATCAAAATTTAAGGATAGTGCCTAGTACTCAGTTAAATTAATTTTGTTGGATAAATATAAATAGAGAATCAAGTCCTATAATATTATTTATGTAGCTTTTGAATTAATTTGTTTGAATTTT
>JANQEB010000294.1 GCA_028278605.1 Candidatus Gastranaerophilales bacterium | reverse complement strand
AGGAGTGAAACGACGAAGCAATCCACTTGAGTCTACTTGGTGATGGATTGCTTCGCTTCGCTCGCAATGACAAATCACGTATTTTTATACCACTGCCAAAATTCTTACGTAAAATTTTTGAAAAATTTTAAAATACGTAAGTTTTTATTTTTTACCCCTTAATGGATACTTTAAACAGGAGCAATGTGGAGTTTCTTTCTATTGTTGCTGAAAAAAAATTAAAACACGCTTAAGGAGTGCATAATGACAGTTACATTTAATTTCCAGTATAAAAAAGCTTATAAAACCAGTTCCCGGTGGAATACAATCGTAGATGAAGTGTATTCCGGCGGGGAACAGCGCAGAAATTTATGGACAAAACCCCGCAGGAAATGGGTGCTGGAGTTTTCCAAGGATGATGTTGACACTGATACTGTTATGGACTTCTTCAATAACAGAAAAGGCCGGTATGAGTCCTTTAACTGGACATGGCAGGCAGTTCACCCGGTTACGGGTGAAAACATGGGCGGGGACGGAAATTCCTACACAGTAAGGTTTGACCAGGATGAACTGAACATGGAACATCTTGCTTTTGGGTATAAAAACTTTCAAATCACGCTTGTTGAGGTGAATAGCTAATGAGTAAAGGGTTAAACAACGACCAGAAAACTGAAATTGCAAAAAAGACGGTTAAAACAAGAATTCTGTTAACTATAACCCTTAATAACCAGGCGCAGGAAGTTATCAGGATTCTTGAAAACGATACAATAAGCAGTTTTGAGTATAGCGGAAATACTTATCTTACCGCAATGCTTAAAAGAGGGGAAATAGAAAGCCGCATGGAAGGCGGTCCCCAGAAATGCAATATTACTATAAGTAATATTAACCGGGCATACAGCCAGATTATTGTTAATCAGGCAGAAGAAGGGGATGTCCTGACAAATTCCCGCTGTGTTGTGGAGGAAGTTATTTTCTATGACAACAAAGACCTGTTTTTACTGCAGGATGACTCTGAGTTGCTCTTTGAGAACAATAATTCAGTCTATTTTGAGAGGTTTGACAGTGTAATAGCTGATCCTGTCAATATTTTTGAGGGGTTTATAAATAATATTAAGCTTACTGAAACAGAGTTTTCATTTGATGTGGAAAGGATTCTTGGCGGGTATTCTACCCGGAGTCCCAACACTACTTATGATGTTAACTGCCAGTGGGGGTTTAAGGATTCAAGATGTCAGTATTCCGGGGAAGAAACAACCTGTGATAAAACATTTACTTCCTGCCAGGCAAGAAATAATGTAGTCCGGTTTGGCGGGTATCCTTCAATTCCTGCGGAGCTGGTTATTAAAGGATAAATTTTTAAGCTGCGTTACGATTGGATAAATTGCGGTATAAGTCTATTATTGTGTCGTATAGCTTATCAATTCTCTGGTTTATATTTTTCATAATTGTAACTTATTAAAAAAATTTTTCATTAAATGAGTTTAAAAATTTTATTTCAAAACATAGGCAGTTATAGCGATAAACTTGACTGCCTGTACCCAATATATTTATTGCACCCTGAAATTCCTCAATATGAATTAATTCAGGATGAAAATTACTTTTTACCTCTTGTTAAAAAACATTTTATACAGGTGAATGAACCGCAAAAAGGCGACTTGCTGGTCTTTAAGTTTGCTGTCGGGTTTCATTTTGGCATATATGCCGGAAACAGAAAATTTTTCCACTGCTGTAAAAGGCATAAGCTAAGAATTTCAAGGTTATCAGGTTATCAAAATCTTTTAAAGGGTATTTATAGATGGTCACAGCATTAGTAAAAGCAGTTGTAACTATAGGAGGGGCTATTATAGGGGCTAACCCCTTTATGGGCATAGTTACCTCAATATATACAGTAATAGATTCCCTTACAAGTAAGCAAGAAAATCCGCTGCATAAAGGGAGTTCCAGTCCTACATATACATTTGGCGCTTTGCAAACCCAGGTTTCCAACCTCCTGCCGCGTCCTATTATTTACGGCCGGGTAAAGGTTGCAGGCAATAAAATATGGCAAATCGGTGAAAATACTTCAAAAATTAATCAAATAGTATGTCTCTGTGATGGTGAAGTTGAATCTATTTCAAATGTCAAGCTTAATGATTATGATATAAGCACTCTTGCAGGATGTTCTTACAGCGCATATTACGGTAACGGAAGCCAGAATATAGATTCCAGGGTGCCGGGTGCCGGTCAGGAAAATAAAGCAGCAAGGGTCGGCGGTTTAAAATATGATGCTTACCTTGCCATTACTGCGCAGGCTTCTAAAAAACTTTCAAGCTCGGGGTTTAACACAACATGTATTGTGGAAGGCAAGAAAATAAGGGTTTATGCAGGAGCAGAAACTTATGGAATACAATACAGCAATAACCCTGCCTGGTGTATTCTTGATTTTTTAACCTGTTACAATGGAGTGGGACTTTCTCATGGCGAAATAGATATTCAAAGCTTTATTGATGCTGCTTCTTACTGTGATGCCCCGGTTGACGGGCAAAAACGGTTTACTTTAAACCTGATCCTGGACGCAAAACAATCCCGTCTTGACTGGTTAAACACTATGTTGCTTGTTTGTCGCGGATATTTAATTTACCAGGAAGGGAAAGTTTATCTTAAAATTGATCAATCAGGAAGCAGCTCCCAGGGTTTTGATGAAAATAATATAATTGCAGGAAGTGAAAAATTCTGGACTACTCCAAGAGAAAATAAGTACGACATAGTAAAAGTACAGTTTATTGACCCGGAAAACGAATATGCAAGAGTTTATGCGGTTGCGGAACTGCCGGCTTACGGCAATGAGCAGCCCCTTGTGAAGACTGTCGAGGCCTTTGGAATCACTAATTTTAAGCAGGCTTCAAGATTAGCATGGTTTTATCTTAATGAGGCTTCCACTGCTTATAAGTTCATTTCATTTAAGACTACTAAAGAGGGGTTGGACAGAACAGTTGGGGATATTATTTCCGTCAGCTCAACTGTTATGGGGTATACAAATAAGGAATTCCGTATAGTTTCAATGTCTGAAGCCCAGGAAGGGCAGATTGAAATTACCTGTAAAGAATACAATGCCAACATATATGGAGATACAGCGGGAAGTGTAGCTCCAAGTATTGATATAATTGATGATTCCAATACATTTAATACTGCTGTTACTGATGTAACTTTGCAGGGTGATATTGATAATGATCAAACCCGCGTTTTGCAGTTATTAATAGACAATTTGCATGGGGAAACAGGCGGTACTCTTAATGTTGATGCTTCTAAAACGGGAGTTTACCTTAATGCTGCCTTAAATGTAAAATCCAATGTGCATTTAAACTTTAAATGTCCTGTTTTTCTTGGTAAATACGGACAGTTAAGGATTTACGGCGGTTTTGATGAAACCCCGTCCGATAATCTCCCTCAAATCCGTCAGGACCTGACTGCCGGACAATCTGTAATATACTGCGGTACCGGGTCAGAATCCCTGGCAAGTAATTATTCCGTAGGAGATAGAATAGTTATCAGGGGGATGTCTGACGGTAACGGCGAAGCCGTAGAATACCAGGAAGCAACTGTTACCGGGGTTAATACCGGAAATAATACCGTTACCATTGCAGAACCGCTTGAGTTCAGCTTTAAAGCCGCCTATCCAGCAGGGGATTATGAGGAAAATTTTGGGATTACCGACCGCACTTATATCACGTTTTTAACTTTCACAACCCTGAGCTCTGGTGCGCTCAGGGGAAATACAAGTATTGAAGTTACAAATGCCGCGGGTTTTTCTGTGGGGGAGCATATCTTTTTTGGTGATAACAAGACACCGGCTGATGTTGCAGGGGATTCCGACAATACTTTCAGGCATGAAGTTAATAAAATCATCGGTATTTCAGGAAGCACTATAAGCCTTGAAAATGCCCTGTGCCATGATTATGAAACTTCTAAAGAAGCTTATATTATAAAAATAAACCTGGTTGAAAATGCCGGAATCAGGGGAGCTAAAGTAAATTATAATGCTGAGCCTGATTCTTTTACGGTAAACGCATTTACCATGGCTTATGCAAAAGATTGCTACATAAAGGACTGCCAGGTTGAAAACGAAGGAGAACATACCGGTAAAGGGCATGGGTTCAGGATTGACCGTAGTATAAACTGCTCTGTTGAAAATTGTAGTGTTCTTGCCCCTAAACATATTGATTCCTCCGAAGGATACGGCTTTACAATATACAGGGCAAATCATAATACCATTACAAACTGCCGTGCTTACGGGTGCAGGCATTCTTACCTGCTTTTCAGAGGCGCGAGTAATAACCGGATTTGCAATGTAATTTCAGTTAACGCACGTGTTTCTGATATTGATTTTCACGGCGGGGATGAGTCTTTTAATACAATTGACGGGTTTACCATAGTTGGAGGGGACCAAAAGTATGGCAGCAACCTTTCCGCGATTAAATTCGGCAATGAATACCATGTTACCGGCTGCTACGGCAATGTTGTAAGAAACGGGACCGTTACAAATTACAAAGGTTTTGGAATTGACCTGGTTCCGATTTCCAAAAATAACATTGTGGATAACGTTACATTTAAAAACATAGAAAGCCTTATCCGCTGCGTAGATTTAAGCCGTGACCAGACCCTTGCAGCTTCCGGAAATATAATTAGAAACTGTATTATTGATAGTGTATCAGAAGACCTCGGCAATATTGACAGCACTGTTAACGGCGGAAATTCACGGGTAATAGATAATTTAACCGTTGAAAACTGTTTATTCAAGAATATAAAAACGTTTTTCAAACGGTTTAAAAATACAACCAACTGCAAAATATTAAACAATACATTTATTGACTGCATAGAAAATGTAGATGATCCCTGGTTTATTGACGCGAATAACAGCGATAGCCTTTTAATCCTGGGGAATTTAATTCAAAAAGGCACTAAATTTGCTAAAATCAAAAATTGCCCGGGGTTTATCTGCAAAAATAACAGGCTGATTGATTTTTATGATAATGCCGCGCTTGATGACGTGTCAGGAAATGATGGTTATATCTTTAAAAATAATGATTTTGAAGGCTTTACTGAAACTTATGAATCAAGTGAAGGCGGTTCTGAGCACGGGATAAACCTTAAAGATAACCATATTTACAGCGAAATTATAACTACCGGAATAGTTACCCAGGAAGGAATGGATATTACAGATATTATTCCTTTTGACGGTTCAACTCCCAAGTTTTCAGAGGGAGAAGAGATTTTAAACTGCGTATATAAGCCTAAAAATTCAAAAGCGCGGATAAAACTGGATTGCATTGTCCCTGCTGTTTATCTTACGCAATCAAGCGGCGGGAATAACGCGGTTTTAACCCTTTTCAAAAATACCGGCTGTATAGGCGCGACAGGTATAAGACTTCCTAACAGGGGGTCGTCTTCAGGGCATTTTATCCAGCTTACAACCTCGATTGACGTATCAAATACAGATCCTTTTGCCCTTTCTATGAGGCTGGGACCGAAATATGACACGGGAAGCAGCATGTTAACAGTAGGCGACCGGTTCAATGAATTTGGGCTGCCTTATATTATCATCACTGAGACCAGGTATTCAGAAACTGCTGATTATCTTTATACCGAGGATTTAGCAGGGCTTATTCTTACAGAAGACTTTGCATGTATAAATAAGGAGTAAAAATATGGCAAATCAAAAGTTAACCCAACTAAACGCTCTTGTAAGCGTTAATTCCCTTGATCTTACATATGTTGTGGATGATCCTTCAGGGACTCCTGTCTCAAAAAAATGTACTGCCCGGGACCTGGTTAAAGGAGGGGCTTCCGACGGAGCTGCCGCGGATATTATTGACAGTACACTGGCTGCTTCTAAAAACCTGGTTAGTGATGCTAACGGGAAAGTAACTACTACAGATAACATTTTTTGCAGGTGGCGGGGAGAGTCAGCGGGAGACCCGGGCAATAACCAGCCCGGGGATGTTTATAAAGATACGGCAGACAGCAATAAAATTAAAATTTACGACGGTTCAGGCTATATTGCACTGAATTAAACAGAGAAAGGAATTAAAAGTATGAATTGGCTTGACTTAATGCCTGTTCCCGTGGCTCTTGGTATGGTTTTATATGTAAGTCATATTCTTGAAAAACACGAAAAAAACTGCCCCATACACGAGCAAATTCGTGATTTAAGTAAAAAAATAGATATGATTCTTGAACACTTGTTAGGAAAGCGTTTCTAAAATGTCTATATGGTCAAAATTAAAGCATTTTAACCTTAATGAAAACTGGGGAGATAAAAATAAAGTAAACGGCCTGCTTCTTGTGCTTTTAGATAACATTACAGAACGGGTTAAAACTTATTCCTGGAATAAATATAAAAAAATTTCACCGTGTATAATTCACTGTGCCTATAAAATCTCTGGGCATAGTCCTAATTCACAGCATTATAAAGGAAACGCAGCTGATTTTCATTTTGAAAATATCCCGGCTTCTGAAGCTTACATGGTTATGACAGAGGTTTTAAGGGAATTCCAGGCTGAAGGCTTTGTCGGATTAGGCGTATACCCTGACTGGCACAAGCCCGGTTTCCACCTGGATGTTAGAGGTTATAAAGCACGATGGGCAAAGGTAATGGGAATTTATAAACATATAAAATACGGTTTAAAAAAGTTAAATGAGGATTTTTAACATGAATTTTTTCAAAACAGTTATAGATACAATAGTTGAGACTGAAAAAGAGTTCTTGAACCAACCAAAATCAGGTGAAATGAAAAAACAAAAAGTAATTGCTATTATAAACAAAATGGTGGATATTCCTATAATTCCGGAATTTCTCGAAGAAAAAATCCTGGGAGTTATTATTGATTTAATTGTATATATTTTTAACAAATATGCATTATTTAAAAAATAAAAAAGTTTAATTTTTATTATTTTTACAAGAAAAAGCAGACCTTAAGGTCTGCTTTTTTAGTTTATATAACTTTAATTTGCCACCATTTCCTGTTTAGTTTTTCTTTTAATTCTTTATTTTCCCGTTTAACTTTTTCAAGTTCAAATTGAAGTTCAAAATACTTTTCCTGCCAGTATTTAACATCTTTTTCCTTATCCAGTAAGTTATCAGTTAATAACCTGACCTGACCAACCTGTTCAGCATAGTTAATTAACTGATTTTTTGAATCTATAAGCTCATCTACAAGTTTTTGAACAACGTTAACAGAAGAAGGTTCTTTAACCTGTTCAAATTCACTGTGAACAGGTTCATTTTCATAAATTTCATTCGGTTCAATTGGTTCAATATTTCTGGCATGCTCTTTTATTATTTTTTTATATAAATCTACTGCCATAACAACAGTTTTTACTTTTCTTCCATTTTCGTTTAATTCCTCTGTTAACTTTATTTTATTTTTTAACTTAGGATCTTGAACCAGCTTTTGAACCTTTTTAACAGTCCCGTTATATGACATATTTAAATCTTCTGATAACTCCGTAAGAGTAGTTTTTTTCACTTTTTTAACTCCTGTTAATCCGGTTAAATTTAATCTGTAATATGTGAAATTTCATATCTATTGACATAATTATACAACGAATTGTAGAATCATGATCGTTAAGTGAAGAAAAATTAAATATAAAAAATCCCTCTTATGGGAGGGGATTAAAATCTTATTTAATTAACAAATTAATTATCCTCCCCATAGGGAATTTTGTCAATATTTTTATTTCTATTTTTGCCTGAATAGGAGGAGGAGTTTTTATGCAAAAATTTAAAACAAATGATTTTACACAGTTTGAGCTTTCGAAACAGTTAATTACAAGTAAATTTTTCTCTCAACATAAAATGAGCCCCTCAGCAAGACTTGTATTGATTGTTTTAACTTCTCATTACCCGAACATTTACCCAAGTATTAAAACTATTCAAAATGAATCAGGTATTGCATCTAAAACAAGTGTTATAAATTCTTTGAAAGAACTGGCAAAATTAGGTTTTATTCTGTATGAAACAAAAAATGTAAATCATTATAATTTTACATTATATTTTTTTGAAAGTTTGGAAATTGAACCTGAGGGGTTTAAAAAATATACACCAGGGGGTACAAAAATTGAACATAAACAAATAAATAATAAAATAAATAATAAATCTTATAATAATTTTAAAAATATTGAAATTTCATACCCTAAGTATCAAAAACCAAAATACCGGGATAAACAGTCTCCTTTAGATTTAAGTAAAGGGGAAGCTGTTGAGTTTCTTAAAAATTTGCCCGGTAAGCTGCAGCAAAACTATTTTGCCACAGAATTACGAAAAAAATGGGGTTTATAGCCTCTATACCGATTTCAATAAATAATCTTAAATAACCTCAATGACGGGTTAGCTAAAAATGAACTATAGCTTAGTATAATTTTCAGAATTTTTCAAAAATCCCCACCACTCCCGCCCTGAAGGAGGTCAAGGGCCTTCGGCCCTTAACAATTCCATATAGATTTTTGAAAAATTCTGAACCCGTCATTCGAGTTAAATAGTTTTTATAATAATTCCCGGTTTTAACACTTGACACGTAACACTTTATAATTTAAGATAATAATGTAACGTGATGGGTAGCAAAAATGATAAAAACCTTCAAGTATAAAGGTTTAAAAAAATTATTTGAAAAGGGCAAAACAAAAGGGATTAACCCTGATCACGCCGGCAAAGCAAGAAGAATACTTTTTACAATAGATAAAGCCAATGAAATAAGAGATCTAGATAAACCTCAGTATAGATTACACTCTTTAAAAGGCAATATGAAAGATTTATGGGCTGTTGATGTCAGCGGAAATTACAGAATAACCTTTAAGTTTGAAAACGGAAACGCTTATATACTTGATTATCAGGACTATCATTAAACGGAGGCCTAAATTATGGAGTATCCAAGAGAAACAGATGTAATGCATAACCCCCCGCATCCGGGAGAGATTATCAGGGAAGATTATTTAAAGCCTCTTGGTTTAAAAGTAACAGAGCTGGCTAAAAAACTCGGTGTCAGCCGGAAGGTTTTATCAGAGGTTATAAACGAGAAAGCCGGCATAAGCCCAAGAATGGCTTTAAAATTATCAAAAGCTTTTGATACAACACCGCAGCTCTGGTTAAATATGCAGTCTGATTATGATCTCTGGCAGGTTATGCAGAAAATAAACCTTGATGATGTAGAAGTCATCAATAAAGAAATTGCTTAAGCATTCAGTATTTTAGAGGGTATAGTGATTTTCAAAAGTAATAATGCAGTAAAAAGCTTTTTAAGCTTTTGCAATAAAGCAGCTATTCCAGGTATTAATACTTAATTGACCGCCTGTTAACCATTGCTCGCAATGAATAAGGTTTAAACCTGCTATTTCCAGCATCATTTTTATTTCCGGTAAAAATAAGTATCTCATTATATGTTTTTCATTTATTTTTTCTTTTTTTTTGCTTATTTTTTCCTCTACAAGTATTTCATAGTTAATTTCAACAATATTTTCATTCGGGTATAATTCAGGGTGTGCGGTTCTTGATAATTTTAGGGTATTATTTTCAATTGTTTTTTCTCTTTTTTGGGGTTTTTCTGTCAGGACAGCCGGGCCGTACCAGGAATCAAAAATAAAAATGCCGCCCGGTTTAAGGTGTTTAGAAGCGGTTAAAAAATAATTTTGCAGCTCTTCATTAGTTGTCTGGTAATTTGCTACATGAAAAAGCGATAATACCAGGTCGAATTTTTTATCAAGGTTTATATTTTGAACGTTTCCATTGATGAATTTTGTTCCGGCTGAATTTCTTTTTTTAGCTATTTCCAGCATAGTCCGGCTAAAGTCTACGCCATAAACTTCAAAACCCTTTTTGGCAAGTATTTCCGCATGTTTGCCTGTACCGCAGCCAAGTTCTAAAATAGTTTTTGGTTTATCCGTAAACCTATATATAAGGTTTTCAATATATTCAATTTCTTTATTATAATCCTTATCCCGGTATAGCAGGTCATAATAGGCAGAATAATTTTCAAATACATTCATTGTAACTACTTAGCCCCCTTTTAAAAATGCAAAGAAAAAATTTTTCAAAATCGCCCGCCACACCCTCCCTGATTGAGGTTAAAGGGCGAAGCCCTTTAACAATTCTATATAGATTTTGAAAAATTTTTTTAAATTGTATTAAAAAATTGTTAAGCGCAAAGCGCTTAACCACCACCAGGGCGGGTGTGGCGGGCAATTTAAGAAAAATTTTAATTTCATAGGCCTGATTAGTTACCATTCATTTAATACTTCCCTGATTTTTTGGCTTGTTATTAAAATTTGCTCCTGTGTAAGAGCCAGTCCACTGGGGATATAAAATCCTTTTTTAGCCAGGTTCTCAGCTATCGGGTATTTTTCCCCGCTAAACAATCCCATTTTATGGAAAACAGGCTGTTCATGCATACCAATAAAAAATGGTCTTGTACCTATCCCTTTTTCTTTTAGTTTTTGCATAACTACATCTGAGCTTATTTCAGGTTTGAGCAATATTCCATATACCCAGTAAATATTTTCAGCGTAACCGGTTTTATGGGCAGGCAGTTGTATTAAGCTGATATCCTGCAGTAGTTTTGTGTATTTTTTTCCCATGCTGCATTTTATTTCAATAAATTCCTCTATTCTTTCAAGCTGTGCTAAACCTACAGCAGCCTGGAGGTTTGTCATGCGGAAATTATGTCCTAATTCCTCGTGCAAAAATCTTTTTTTGGGTTGAAAACATAAATTCCTTAATGACCTGCACTTATCGGCAAGGCCGGGATCATTTGTTAATATCATTCCGCCTTCGCCGGTTGTTATGTGTTTATTCGGATAAAAACTGAAAATACTTATGTCTGCTAAATTTCCGCATTTTTTTCCTTTATAAGTCTGTCCAAGGGCTTCTGCCGCGTCTTCAATAATTTTCAGCCCGTATTTTTCGGCTAATTTTATTACGGGCTCCATATCAACCGGCATTCCATAGATATGGACCGCCATTATGGCTTTTGTTTTTGATGTGATTTTTGATTCGATCCGGTTTACGTCCATGTTCCAGGTTATAGGGTCGCTGTCTACAAGAACAGGTTTTAGTCCTGCTCTTAAAACAGCAAGGGCACAGGAAATTATGGTAAAAGACGGCATTATAACTTCGCTGTTTTTATCCAGGTTTAAAGCCCTGACTGCTGTTTCCAGGGCTACGGTCCCGTTGCATACGGCTATTGCGTATTTTCTGCCTGTATAGCCGGAAAAACTATCCTCAAATTGTTTTACAAAAGGCCCTTCAGAAGATATCCACCCTGTTTCTATCGCTTCAAGAAGGTATTTTTTTTCATTACCGTTTAGTAGAGGTTCATTTACAGGGATAAAAGTTTTCATACTTAATCCTCTTTGATAATTTTTCGGCAGGAACAATCAAATATTGTTTTATCCGCGTTTCCCGCATATGGGCCCTGTTTAACTTCAATCATTTCTATATCTTCAATTACTTCAAACCCGTGCCCGCCCCCGGCAAGAAGAATTGTGTCCCCTTCTTTCAGGATATAGCTTTCCAGGTATTGTTTTTCATCATCGTAAAAATCAACTCTTAGCTTGCCTTTTTTAATAAAAAGCACTTCTTTTGTCAGGAAAACTTCCCTTTTAACAGGGTTATGCAGGTGAGGCCGGATTACTTTTCCTTTAGGGTGTTTCATATATGCAAGCTGCTGCGAGAAATCATCAGGTGTGCAGAAATGGACACCATTTTGACAAAAGTCATTTGTAATTATAATCGCCAAAACTGATTCTTTGTTTTTTATTTCTTTTATCATATATTATAGATTTTTTTCTAATTCCTGTATTACCGGATTAAATTGTTTTTTAAATTCTATTTTTTCAGTATAAAAATTTTCCGCATTTTCTATAAGCTTATCATATTCCGCGCTAATTTGAGTAATAGCCCGGCAAATTTCCGAGGTATCCGCGCAGGTTTTTCCTATGCGGTTACCGTCTATTAGTTCTTTGTACTTAAAAAGATAAGAAGGCGCAATAACGGGTTTTTTACAGGACAGGTATTTTGTTAGTTTGCCTGATGAAAGACCCATATAGTATAAATTTTTAATTTTTGTTTTTTTATACCAGGCGAGCCCTATATAACAGCTTCTGATGAGTTTATCATATTCTTCTTCATTAAGGTTTTGCTGGTTTATGATAAGCCGGCCGGTTTTTATGAGGTGATTATATTTCTTTTTTATTATATTTACGTAGTTATCCCTGCTAAAACCGCTTAATAACATGACAAAACCCGGCCCGCAGTTTTGCGCTACAGAAGGCAGGTTTTTGTCAAAAACGTATTTTTCTATACCGCCGGTAAACAGTAATATTTTTTTCTCCCTGGGAATATCAAATTTTTCATAAGCATAATCCGTTGATTCCCTTGAAATCCCAATATAACTGTTTGGAAGAAGATGGATTTTATTTGCAAAACTAAATTCCTTTTTTAAACGGTCAGCTCTGTATTTATCCATTATTACTGAAAACTTAACTATTTTTTCCATCTTTTTTTGCCGGTAAATAAATAAAAATTTTAAAACAGCTAATTTAAATTTTTTGAAGTCGAGTTTTAATATATAGTAAAAGCTCTGCAATATGTTTAAAAAAAACATATTTTTATAGATTAATTCCATTGAAAAATAGGCTGAGGGAATTATTTGATTCTTTTCCTGATTTAATAAAAAGCTTATTAACAGGCCTTCTAAAGAATAGGCAAAAAGGAAATCATAATTAAATTCCTGCTCTTTTACCCGGTTAACTGTATTTAAAACATAGTCATATTTATTAAAATCACTTGTTATAAATATATTGCAGTTTTTTATATTCAGTTTTGTATTTTGTTTTTTGTTCAGGAAAAGATCGGCTCTATAGCCCCTGTCTGAAAGTAAACGCACAGCATTAATTATATATGGATAAGTGTCTATGCTTCTGTCTTCATAAAAGAAAACGGCTATTCTTTTTTTAGGTTCCATGTTCAATAGGACTTCTCCTCTTGTTTTTATACCCAACGTCAAAAGTAATCCGGTTATCATTTAAAGCTATAGTTGAATATTAGCCTCGTTAATTTCCTGATTACTTTTTTGATTTACTATAATTATCAGGATAACCCATTTTTTTTTATTAATATAATTTTTTATAATCAAATTTTTCAAAATCCTCTGAAAAGTATTCAGCTACTTTTATTAAGCTCTCCTCATCGTAGTGTAAAAGATAATTATTGTTTGGCCGGGATTTAAAAGTATTTTTTTTAGGTATATTTTTAAAATCTATTCCTAAATGCCGGGTAACCAGTTTTACATCTTTTTCAAGGTTTTCAATTTTTCCTACAAAATCTACGATAATTTTTCCATTTTTATCTGTAACAAAATCAATTTGTTTGCCGGGTTTTTTATCAATAAAGTCATTAACAAATTCAAGGAAAGTCATTTTTCTTAGTATTTTGCTTTTTGGAATTATAGGGTTTCTGCATACATAGAAATATAAACTTCCCAGCCAATCGTAAGGGTTTCTTACAAATGCAAATTTATAATATTCATCGAATGTTTTTGATGGAAGCTTTTCTTGTACTTCCAGTGCTGTTGAATGAGTTTTAAATCCCGTGATATATTCTTCAAGATTTTTATTACTTGAATTTAATTGCAGTAATTTTTTAAATATATACTTATATCCTGGTATGCCATAATATATAAAATCTTTAAATCTTGAATACTTTAGAAGCATTTTGGTTAGGGATGTTCCGGCAGTTTTATAAATATGTATAAATATAAATTTTTTTGAATGGGAAATTAGCATTTTTTTTCTTAATCCTTTTGTTCAAGTATTTTTTTCGCAATAAAATAAAAATTTAGGAACTTTTATCATAAATAATTTTCTTTTAAAACGTATTCTAACAGTCCGGGGTTGGTTTTTACTTTTTGTTTGTGGAATAATTTACCTTCATTATAGCTTTTTTTGGCTTTTGTTAGTATTTTTTTGTATTTTTTGTAGTCATTATCTAAAATTAATAGCATTATTTTTTTTAAAAAATTAAAATAATTTGATAATTTTAGATATTTATTTTGTTTTTTTTGTTTTTTATATAAACCATATTCTATTCTGTAATCAGTAAATGAATCTGAAATTCCCTGCATAAAATATACTGTTAAAAAATACCCTTCAGTCATTCTGTTCTGTGGAACATAATGATAGATTTTGATTTCAGGTGAATATAAAGCCTGTTTATTTTTTTCAATTAGCTTTTTTGCAAGGCCTGTTTCGCCGTCCCCAATGTATTCCGGGGATTCTTCAGGCATACAATCCGGGTGAGTGCCTCCAAATTGGTAAAAAATTTTTTTTCTGATTATAAAATTAGCTCCCCAAACATATAAAGGGGAAATTTTTTTTTCTTGCCCCCCAAAATCAAGTAAGGTTAGTGTTCCTAAAGATTTTTCATTTTTATTTACATTCCAGCTATATTTTAACCATTTCGGGGGATCAACTTCGAATTCGGGTAGAATAGGCCCGGTAGCAAGTATAGTTTCAGGCTTTTTAAACGCTTTTTCTATGCCAAGAAGCCAGTATTTATCTGCAAAACTATCATCATCAATGTAGCAAAGGACTTCACCCCGGGAGTTTCTGGCACCGGAGTGCCTGCCTATATGCAATCCCGGCTCTTCTTCATAGAAATAATTTAAGTTATTTATTTTTCCTTCAAAAGAGAGGCAGGTTTGTCCGGTGTTATCGGTAGAACCGTTATCTATAACCAGTACTTCATAATCATATTCAGGCTTTTCAAGCTCTGATATTTTTGTAAGGCAACGTTCCAGAAGGTTACATCTATTGCGTGTAGGGATAATTATTGAATACTTTATCATTTTTCAAATTCCACAACCATATTGCCGGATATACCTATTTTGCTCTCCCAGTGAGTTTTAAAAATCATTTTATCTAATATTCTTCCGGAGCCCCTAATAATTTTTTGTAAAATGTTTATATCCTTAAAATAAATTTTTTGCCAGCTAATGCCTGCAATTTTTGAAAAAAGGTGATTAAAAGTACCTTTTCCCCTGCCATCAAAAATTTCATCAGTGAAAATACATTTAGTCATTTTAAAATTATATTTTTTAGCATAGTTTTGCAGGGTTTTTTTTGAAAAATGATATGTATGTCTTGGAATATCTTCAATATAAGCATATTTTCCGTATAAACTTTCTGAATTTGTAACTAAAAAAATAAATTTACCTTCTTTTTTTAAAATTCTGCTAACTTCATTGAAATAAACATCCGGGCTGTGCAGGTGCTCAAAAACTGCCCAGGCTGTTATTAAATCAAAATAATTATCTTCAAAATGACAGTCAGCAAGTAATTTATTAAAAAATTGAATATTTTTTGAGTTAATATCTTTAACAAAATAATCAACCCCATACAAACTTGTATCAGGATATTTACTTTTTAAAAAATTTAAAAAATCTCCTTGCCCGCAACCTATATCCAGTACTGTTTCAGAAGATAATTTAGGCAGGAAATTTGTTTGTGAAAGAAGTCTTTCAGGGTTTTCTCCCCCATGTTTTTCTTTATGAAAATTATCAGGATAAAAATAGCGCATTGATTCCTGGGTAGGTCTGGGGTTTATGTAAACTAACCCGCAGTTTATACATTCAACAACAGGGTATTCAAATTGGTTAGGCCATAACCAGGCATCCGGTTTTCTATATCTGATTTTATAGTCTTTACATCCGCAGAAATCGCAGCTAATATGTTCTAAAGAGATTTGCACTTTATATTTCTCTCCGGCCGGATGTGATAACATAGCTATAATATATTACAATGAAAAAATAAAAACTAAGGAACAAACAAAAAGTTTTTACATCTTGTTTTGTATTTTACGTCATCCTGAGCCAGCTCGCAGGGCGAGCTGTGCCGAAGGATCTCAAGGTCTAAAACGGTGAGATCCTTCGCTTCGCTCAGGATGACGAAATGAGTAAAAATTTTTTGTTACCTACTTAATTAAATTATAAATTAAATGTTAACTAACCCGTCATTTGAGCTGGATAGCTTTCCAGGCAGATAAGTCTCTATCAATTAACTTTTCAAGTAAATCTATATCCTTTTTATAAATTTCCAGTAAATTTGATCTAACTGAAAGAGGTATATTTTCTTTTTCCGGGAATTTAAAAATTTTAGACAAAAACAGGTTATCAACCTTATTTATTAAAGAAGAGATAAATTTTGAAGTTAAAGAATTTTTTAAAGAATGTTCTATGGCAATATTATTTTTATCAAGTAAGAACTGATTTTTTACGGCTAAAAGTTTTATTCTTTTCATATTGTATACTCCCTCAAGAATTGTTTTATTTATCATCTCAGGAATATAACTATCTGTTATTTCTAAGAAATTGTAGAGTTTTTTGATTTCCAAATCTTTATTCTTAATTAGATCATCATATAATAATATATGGATTTGACCTTTATTAAAGAGTCTTAGGTACTCATTCAGGTATTTATAATAAAAACCGTATTCAATAATTTGATTGCTCATTTTGTATTTTTGATTATATTTTTTTTCAAGGATATTGTTTAAACCTGTTTCAATGTTTATCGCGGGAATATAGCCCCACAGGCAATAAAAATAGTAAGCAGAGATTGCCCTTTCTATAGGGTTTCTGAGAGATACTATTAACTTAACATCAGGTAAGGCTTCCTTGATTCGTGGAGGAACTTCTGGTTTTGCCAGGTAATCGGGGCGTTTAATACCTAACAGTTTAGTTTTTTTTCCAATAAATAAACTTTGCAAGTCAGAAATGGTGTGATTCTCAAAACAAGGGGATTCAAAAAATTGAATCTCTTTAGGCAATAAGTATACTTCCGGGTGTTCGGATAAAATTTTATGTATATAAGTTGAGCCTGACTTTTGAGCTCCAATTATAATAAAATCCGGTAAATTTTTTGGCACTTGTTAACCTCCGGGTTTTAAACTTAGTTTTTCTGTTGCTTCAATAAATTTAATATAAACTATTTTAGCGTAATGTCGTATTCTTTTATCTAAGAAAAGAATTAAAAGATAAATTAAAATTAAAAGAATAAGATGAAGTATTAATTCAAAGATTGAATTTTTAAAAAAGCGGTCAATAAATTTAATACAAATAAAAGTTACTATTCCTGAGAATAGAGCCCATTTAATGTTATTAAAGTAAGAAATAATCTTAATATTAAATTCTTTTTTTAGAATTACCAAATGTAATAAGATCGGGAAAATCAGGATAATCAATCTTGTCCATAAAAAACAATTGAAACTTATATTTATTGAATATATGTAAAAAGGGATAGACCATAATAGAGTAAACAGTCCGATTTTTGTAGCTAAATTAGGTTTGCCTATAGCCATATAGGCATGAATATTTGTATATACGAAATAAGAAATAGTATCTATCAAACCAAAAGTTATTATAACCAGACTTATTCCCGCCCATTCAGGCCCAAAAATTAAGCTTGTCAGCTCTTTAGAACCTATTAATAAAAAGATACATACAGGTAAAGCAATTACAAAAATAATTTTATTTGCATCCATGAGTATATTTTTAAATTTTGAAATATCATTCTGCCATTGTGATAAGTAACTGTATATTATTGGGAATAAGGGAGTTACTGATATGCCAAAAATGATTGCGACAAAATTTCTTCCTGTTCTGTATAATCCTAATTCATGTGAAGTCAGAAAATAGCCGACAATTATTGAATCTAGCCAGATAATTAGCCAGGCTGTTAGAGCTCTTAAAGTTATCCAACCGCTAAAAGAGAAAATCTTTTTTGCGAGTTTAAAATTATACTCAAAAACCGGTCTCCAAATGCTGATGGACCACAGGATAATTAACTGCCCAAGAGCACCAGCCAGGGAACCCGCTACAAGCGCCCAGTAATTATAGCCTGCTAATGCTAATGGAATTGAAATAAACCCGGGCATAAGGGAGGAAAAGAATTTTGTCCAAAATATCGGTTTAAATTTTAAACTTTTTTCAAATAAAGCAGTCTGTACAGAGCAAAGTGAGGCTATAATAACCTGTAACCCCTGCACTTTTATAACAGCTTCCGCTCTTATATCATTAAAAGCAGAAGCTATTTGCCCGGCAAAAGCAAAAAGTATCAGGTAAATCAGGATGCTTAATGTGATATTTGTCCAAAAAACTATGTTTGCTGTTTCTTTAATATCTGTCTGTCTTTGAATAAGGGTTTTATTTAACCCGGCATCCCAGAAAATCTGTGAAAAGCTTATTATAATTGCAGCAATAGCAGTTACTCCAAAGTCTTCAGGGTTTAGAATCCGGGCAAGGATTATAAAAATTAAGGGAGTAGCTGCTTTAGAGGAGACTTCCCCCAGAACAGACCATTTAACAGCTCCAAATAACTTAGTAGTCGTATCCATTTATTTTGCTAGAATTAGATTAAATATAGTAAGTATTGTAAGTTGAAAGTAAGCAAATGCCAAACAAACCGCTTATAACAGTTGTAACAGTTGTCTTAAATGCGAAAGACCATATTGAAAATACTATTCAAAGTGTAGTTAACCAGACATATCCTTATATTGAGTATATAGTGCTGGACGGTGGTTCTACAGATGGAACACTTGATATAATCAGGCAATACCAGGATAAAATTACCCTGTGGAAGAGTGAACCTGATAAAGGGATTTTTGATGCCATGAATAAGGGGATTGAGCTTGCAAACGGTGAGTGGGTTAATTTTATGAATGCAGGGGATTTTTTTTATTCAAATGATGTTTTAGAGCGAATTTTTGCAGATAAGCAGATTGATGCAGATGTTATTTACGGCGGCACACTTGTAAATTTTAATATTGGCAAATATACTTGTTCAAAAAAAGTTTTTGCTTCTGAAATAAATAAAAACATCTGGCAAAGCCCGATTTGCCATCAGAGTTGTTTTTTTAAAGTAAATTTAATGAAGCAAAATAACTTTAATATTATTGATCCAATTTTAGGAGCTTTAGCTGATCTTGACCTTTTTTTAAAATTTTATTATCAAAAAAACATAAAATTTTATAAAGAAGACATTATTATCGCAAATTATTTAGGAGGCGGATTTTCCTCTACAGTCGTATTTGAAAACCCCGGTCTCTCCGGTTTTATATTAAAGTTTAACAGGTGGAAACTGATTTGCAGATATGTCAGTAATTATAAAGTTCACTTTCATTACGTATTATTGCTTGGCAGGACTTTAGCTTTAATGATACTGCTGAAATTTATGCCTGATTCCTGGAAATTTAAATTATTTAAGAAGCTCTATAGGGTTTAAATAACCCCAATGACGGGTTAGCTAAAAGTGGATTATAGCTTAGTATAATTTTCAAAATTTTTCAAAAATCTATATGGAATTGTTAAATCGCGAAGCGGGAGTGGAGCAAAGGTGAAGATCCGGCTTTGCCGGTCTGGAACCTTTGTGAAACTCATTCCAAGGCCGAAGGCCCTTGACTACCTTCAGGGGCGGGAGTGGTGGGGATTTTTGAAAAATTTTGAACCCGTCATTGAGGTTAAATAACTAAAATATAAATATTAATAAGTTTCCGGAGGATTTTTTTAGTAAAAGCAAAAAAGATGTTTTTAGTTTTTATTGAAAATTTATTTTTTGAGTCGGTATTAAAAAAATAATGGAAGCCAATATTAAAATATACAAAGGCAAATGCCTTATTTTGATAATTTTGAAATTGCTTTTCTTTGTCCGTTTCATTAAAAAATTTATTTAGAATATAAATATTATTCTCTATTGCTTTGGTTGGGTCTAATGTTCTTGTAATTCCGTTTTGTCTTCTAATAGCTGTTGCAAGAGGCTTTTTTATACAATAAAAATTATTTTTCACGGCAATTCTTAGCCATAAATCCAGGTCTTCGCCAACTGTCAGGTTTTTGTCAAATAGCCCTGCTTCCGGTAAACATTCTTTTTTTAATAGAACAGTGCTTGGGGACGGGCAATTAAAAGGCGTTAAAATAAGATTTTTAATTAAATTTTTTCGGGTTTTAAAATTATCAAAATTTTTAATAAATTCTATGTCTGTTGACTCTTCTATCATTTTAATATTTGAGTAAACAAGGTTTATGTCAGGGTTTTTTTTAAAGCAATTAAGCTGTATTTGAAGTTTTTCAGGATGCCATACGTCATCCGCATCCAGAAAAGCTATATAATCCCCGTCAGATAACTCTATTGCTTTATTTCTTGCTGCAGAAACCCCCTGGTTTGCCTGGTAAATATATTTAATTCTGCTGTCAGTGAACTGTTTTATGACTTCTTCCGTATTATCAGTTGAACCGTCATTAATTATGATAATTTCAAAATTTTGATAAGTCTGGTTTAATACAGAATTTATAGCTTTTTCAATATAATTTTCAGAATTATAAGCGGGAATTATTACGGAAATCATAATTAGTAAGCCTTTATTAAATTTTTGTATTTTTCTGAAACTATTTTCCAGTCAAAATTTGCAGATACAAATTTTCTTCCGGCCTCTCCCATTTCTTTTATTTTATCAGGATTTTTAAGAAGAAAGATAATTTTTTTTGCCAGTTCTTTAGAATTTTTTTGCTCGACAGCAAAGCCATTTATATTATTTTGAACAATATCAGCGATTGCAGGCAAGTCTGTGGTAATAACAGGGGTTTTACAGCTTAAAGCTTCCGCAAAAACCAGGCCGAACCCTTCTGAATCCCCGCCGGACGCCTGGACAGACGGGCCTATAAAAATATCGGCAGCAGCAAAATACTCAGGCAGTTTTTTATGTTCTATTGAACCGGCAAAGATGATATTTTTTTCTATGTTTAATTTTTTAGCCAGGGTTTTTAAACTGTTTTTTTCCGGCCCGTCCCCTACTACAAGAAGTTTTGTGTCGGGAAACTGCCGTAAAACTTCCGGCATTGCTAAAAGAAGATATTCCAGGCCTTTTTTTTCCACCAGGCGGCCGGCAAAAAGCAGGAATTTATTGTTTATTCCAAAACGGGTTTTTATTTCAGGGGTATATTTTTCGGCAGAAAACAGGTCAGTATTTATTCCCATTGGTATAACTTCTATGTTTTCTTTTGGATAAAGTCTTAAGGCTTCATTTTTTAGCGCATTGCTTACACAGGTTATTTTATCCGCATTTTTAATCGTAAATTGCTTTAAAACATTGGGAAGAATCCCTTTCATACTATAAATATCAGCCCCATGAGCAGTTGTGAGAATTTTTATTTTTTTATTGAAAAAAAGCTTGTAAATAACGGCTAAAAGGCCCTGAGGTATTACCCAGTGGGCGTGAATTATTTTTATATCGTGTTTTTTAACCAGCTTTATTATGTTTAATAGCTGAAAAAACAGGAAAAAGGGGACTTGTAAGTAATTCAGGGGGTTTTGTTTAAGTCTGGGCCCTATTCCTCCATTGTAGGCAAGGGTTCCAGGGTTAAAAGGCAGGTATTTATATCTGTAAACTTTTATCTCTTCCATGTTTTCAAAACTTTTGGAACCAGAGGCAAATGGACATAGTACTATAACTTCAAAATATTTTGAAAGTTCAATTGAATAGTCATAGATAAAAGAAGGAGTAGTATCCTCGCTATACCTGGGAAATGTAGAGCTTGTAATTAAAAGTTTTTCTTTCATTTTTTTCCGACTATTAAAAGATTAGCAGGAAACCTGTTTTTTACTCCAAGAAAATTATCAAGAAAAAACGCTGAGTTTACTATTAATATTTTGTTTATAAAAAAAATAATTTTATTTAATACAGGGACAGACCAGAAAAAAGTAACAAATATCAGAGAAAAATAATGGCTAAAAAATGAAAATAATCCTCCAATAGGTTGTTCTTCCATAATTGTAAAGCCGGTCCTTTGCATTAAGTGTTTGATGCCATAAGGAGTGTATCTGTAATAATCGTTAGGCAAGTCGTGAAGCCCGGATAGGTGGGGAACTGTAATTACCGTGTAACTGCCCGGTTTTAAAATTCTATAAATTTCTTTGCAGGCTTTCCAGGGTTCAGGCACATGCTCTAAAACTTGCGAAGAAAATACACTGTCAAACGACTCAGATTCAATTTCTTTCATATTTTGAATATCAGATATTAAATCAAGTCCGTCATTATTTTCTATGTCCATACTTACGTATTGTTGACAATATTTTTTAAGCAGATTTCTTGAATTAAGGTTTCCTGCTCCTGCATCAAGAGTTTTTCCCTTTATGTATTTTTTTAAAGTACTTTCTATTATTTTAAAATAACTGGCTGATAAGGCTGATAAGTACCAGTAATCTTTTTTATCAAGCATATCAACAGAATATTTTTTTCTCTGTTTGTTTATATATGCAGCTAAATTCATTCTTCTCCCTTTTTAAATATATATATATCCCAATTTCCCGCTCTTTCATGGGCTTTTAAGGCCAGCTCCTTTTGTGATATTTCAATAAGGTCGTAAGCTATTCTTGAATGCAGCATATACATTAAAATCTGGTTTTTATAAAATGTATCGTCAGTATGCCGGGCCAGGGCTTTTATCTCGGTAATTCGCGGGTAAACAGCCATTCCCCTGTTAATTATTAATACCAGGTGGTTTTGGCCTGTGATTTTGGAAAAAATTTCTTCATGAATTTTAGTATCATCAAATATATTGTTTTTACTGCCGATTATATCACCGTAATATTCATAAGAAAAATTTTTATAATTGTTATGTTTTAAATATTTTTTATAATGATCGGTATCTGCAATTTTTTCGTTTACTAATTTAATTTTTTCTTGAAGCCCGGCCGGAAGAGAGCCCGGTTTTCCACGGTAATAGCTTATATCTGTAATTTCTTTTAGGGAAATATTTTTTGTTAAAAATTGGGAAAAATACCTTGCATTCCAGTTGTGAATTTCATAAAAAGTATCAGACTTACCCGGCGGGAAGTATTTATGAAAAAGATTTTTTTTGGACCCTTCCAAAATATAATAATCATTATCTGACAATTTATATTTTTTAAGTATGTCGGCCCCCGGCTTAAAACCGTTTTGCCTGGAGGCTTTAGACGTGCTTAAAGGCGTAAAGACAAGAAAGAAAAGGTTAATAATTAAAAATACGGCTAATAAAGTTTTGGATAAAACCTTAACAGGTTTATTAACTATTCCATAAGTAAAAACAAGAATAAAAATCGGTGTTACTTCTATAATATACCTGCTTAGATAGACCACTTTGCCTTTCATTGCGCTCAGGGCAAAAACAGACATAAAACCAAGACAGATAAGCAGTAAAAGTATTTGCAGGATTTGTTTTTGGAAAATAGTTCTTAAAAGGCCATATAGACCTATCAAGGCTGGAATAACAATTGTAATTATCATGATTATGCAAAAAAGCGGGTTTTTAGAGATAAAAAGCAGGTAGTTATCAGGAGGGTTCCAGTTGCCGGTTAAATAAGGAGAAAAATTATCCCCAAACGCAAAAACTACACTTGAAAAAGTGAATTTTGACCACCATTGGGCTACAATCCCGGAGTATTTGACCCCGTCAGACACCATATTAAAAATTTTGTATAAAAGCGGCGTATATAGCAGGAAAGCAAAAAAACCGCTTAAAAGCAAAGGCTTAAAGCTGTTTTTCCTTTTAAGGAAAAAGTAGGCTCCAAATATTAAGAATTCAAAAAATACAAAGACAAAAGAAATGGAATGGGTATATAAAAGTCCCGCATTAGCAAGGGCCAGGCATAAAATATTGGTTTTTGACGGGTTATTGTTCATCCTGAGCAAAAATAAGGTAATAAGAGATGAAAATAGGGCTGTAAGTGAATATATGCGGACTTCCTGGGAGTAATAAATTAACAGGGAGTTTATCGCAATAAAAAAAGCTGCCCAGAGTGCGGTTTTTTTACAGTTTAGCTCTTTGGCGCAAAGGTAAATAACAGGTATGGTTAAAGTTCCGAATATTACAGGCAAAACTCTCAGGATGAGGTCAGCTTCCCCAAACATATTCATCCAGAAATGCAGTAATATATAAAAAAGCGGGGTATGAATGTGTTTTTTAAAAAATAATTGTATAAGTTCGTTTAACGGCATCTTTGCTTCTATATATGTATTCATTTCATCAAACCATAAGCCTTCCGGCTTATCCAGGTGCCAGATTCTGAGCAGGGCGCCGATAATAATGATTAAAACCAGAAAAATAACGGTTTTAAAGCCTGTTTTTTGTTCGGTCATTTTCAAGTTTCCTTAATTTATATTGAATATCCTCAAGAATTTTTCTGTTTACAGCCAGCAGGTCTGCCAGAAAAGCGACAAGTATGGTCTGAAAACCCATTCCCAGAAGAATTGCCGATAAAATCAGGGATTGTAAATGCCCCTGGCCGCCGTCGATAAAGAAAAAGAATACAAACCTCAGCCCTATTATTAAGCCAGTCAAGAACAGAACAAATCCTATGTAAAGAAAGTATTTAAACGGGTTATACACCACAAAAAACCGCAGCATGGTAAGGACTGATATTTTTATATAGTCAGAAATGTTTTTAATCAGCCGGGATTTTCTTAAGTCTTTATTTACTTTTACGGGTACGGAGATTATAGACAGGTTTTTTTCGCCTGCCTGGATTATTGTTTCAAGGGTATAGGTGTATTTACTAAAGACATTCATACGCATGGCAGCGTCTTTGCTAAAAGCCCTGAAACCTGACGGAGCGTCAATTACATCTGTATTGCTTACCAGTCTTACCGTGAAGCTGCCCAATTTTTGAAGGAATTTTTTTATGGGGGAAAAGTGTGCGATTTCCTTGATAGGTCTTGCCCCGATTACTATGTCAGCCTGTCCTTCAAGGATAGGGGTTGTAAGTTTGGGGATATCTTCCGAATTATACTGGTTATCAGCGTCAGTATTAACAATTACATCAGCCCCGGCATTAAGGCAGGCATTAATTCCGGCCATGAACGCGGAGGCCAGGCCCCGGTTTTTGCTGAAACAAATAATATGGTCTACACCGTATTTTTCTGCGATTTCATGTGTGTTATCCGTGCAGCCGTCGTTAATTACAAGCCATTCAACTTTCGTAAACCCTTCTACTTCTCTTGGAAGGGTTGATAAAGTTTCAGGAAGGCTTTTTTCTTCGTTATAGCAGGGGATTTGAATTATTAACTTCAACTTTCTTACCGCCGGCAGACTTTAAGGAACAAACAAAAAGTTTTTACATCTGTTTTGTATTTTACGTCATCCTGAGCCAGCTCGCCCTGCGAGCTGTGTCGAAGGATCTCAAGGTCTAA
>JANQEB010000293.1 GCA_028278605.1 Candidatus Gastranaerophilales bacterium | reverse complement strand
TAGAATCAATCATAATTACATCCTGACACTTCTTGGAAAAAAAGACGAATCAGGATGTTTCTTTTTTATGAATTTTTTCTACTTTGCGTAAGTCCTGTTTCTAAAAATCTATCAGGATTCGTAAAGGGCGAAGTCCTTTACATTCCACTAAGGGTGGGAGTGCGCGGTAGCGGGAGCTAACGCAGTAGCTCATTCATGGTGGGGATTTTTAGAAATTCCATAAAAATTAATTGCTCAGGTTAATTACTACTCCAAAAACTGCCATATAAACCAATAGTAATTAATGCAAAAAAGTAGTTTCTTAATTAAGGGGGTTTATGACCTTTTTTTGGTCTCCCCTACAGTATCAGGTTAAAAATGAGATTATTGTTTCAGTTTTAGGAGAAAAACTAATGAAAATTTTACAAGTAGCCCCTTTATGGGAAGATGTACCGCCAAAAACCTATGGCGGTACGGAATTAGTCGTTCATATTCTATGCGAGGAACTTGCCAAAAGAGGGCATGAAGTAACATTAATTGCGTCAAAATCATCTGAAACTTCCGTAAACAAGGAAGCGCCAGTAAATAAAAACCTGCGGGAACTAAACACCTTAATGCCGGGCTTCTACGAAAATATAAGCACGGCAAAAACAATAGAAATGTCAGCTGATTTTGACATAATTCATAACCACACCGGCCTGCCGTTGCTTCCATATCACAGTTTGCTTAATGCGCCTATGGTTACCACACTTCATGGCGCTTTTGTGCTTAAGGAAGAAATTGAAGCTTATAAATATTATAAAAACCTACATTATATCTCTATTAGCGATTCTCAAAGAGAAAATAATCCTGATTTAAATTATGTTTCCACGGTTTATAACGGCATTGTGGTTGATAATTTCCAATTCCAGGAAACCCCAAACCTGAAAGACCCTTATTTGACATTTTTAGGCAGGATTTCCCCTGAAAAAGGCACTCACCATGCAATCAGGCTTGCAAAAGAAACAGGATGGAAACTCATTATTGCCGCAAAAGTCGATAAAGTAGACCGTGAATATTATGAAAAAGAAATAAAACCCCACATTGATAACAAGCAAATCGGTTATATAGGAGAAATCGGGCATAAATCAAAAGTTAACCTCCTGAAAAATTCCCATGCCCTAATCCATGCGGTAACCTGGCCTGAACCTTTCGGGCTTACCATGGCAGAATCAATGGCCTGCGGAACACCGGTCCTGGCTCTTAATATGGGGTCAATTCCTGAAGTGATCAGGCATGGGGTTACAGGATATATTGAAGAAAATATTGATGATTTAATAAAAAGAGTAAAAGATATCAAAAAAATCAACAGGTATGAATGCAGAAAACACCTTGAAGATAATTTTTCTGATAGAAAAATGGTAGAAAATTATATTAAAACCTATAATAAACTTATTGAAGTTCCTAAAATTTCTTTTATGACTCCCGGTAAAAATTCCAGGTTAAAAACCAACGTAAATAAGTGTAAACATCAATAAATAATTTTAATTTGAGCTAAAAAGCAAAAGAGCTGTTTTTAAAAACAGCTCTTTTGCTTTTTAGCTCAAAGTTTTTATTAGTTGTCTAATTTTTCCCCTTTTTTTCTTCTTTATATTCAGGTGAAATTTCGATTTCTTTTGCAACTTCGTTGATGTGAGACATATAGTTATTAGGGTTAATCTTTTGTTGCTTCAATAAGTGGATAATGATTTTTATCCCGGCAAGATTGATCCCCAGCTCTCTTGTGAGATACTGGATAAATTTTCCTCTTTCAATATCGTTAAAAGAGTATAACCTGCGATTTTTAGGTGATCTTGACGGAACAAGGATGTTCTCATCATCATAGATTCTAAGGGTTCTTTGGTGAACCTTTAAAATATCAGCTACAACACTGATTGGAAACATTGGCTTTTCCGGATCAAAGCCCTTGGTGTCTGGTGATTGTGCGAAATTAATTGCCATAACTTTCTTCCTTTTTTTTTAAACTATTTTAACTACCCAGATTTTACGAACAAAACTAATTAAGTTATAAAAAGATTTTTACCTTATTATCTATAGTTAAAACATAGCACTCTTTGTAAAGTATTTTCAAATATTTTGTAAAGTATTTTTAAATATCATACACGAATATGCTGTAATTAATTAATAATTAATAATTTGAACATATCAGAATTTCAAAATATTATTATTAACTAGACAGTAATATAACACAAAATCGTAAAAGAACATTCTTCTTAATTATTAATTTTAACTTTTGAAAATTTTTTTAACCCAAAACTACGACTTTAATTGTATTATATGATTATAACATAGTATGGAAAAAAAATAAAATCAATATGTTAATCAATATATTTTATAAATTTTTAAAGTTATATACCCGTGCCTAAGTTATTAAATGTAACTAATATTTTTATAAAATAAAACAGTAACTACTCAGGCCTATGAAATTAAAATTTTTTACAGTACAGGTACCTGAGTAGTTACATAACCCCAATGACGGGTTAAGAATTTTTCAAAAATCCCCAACCACTCCCACCCAGAAGGAAGTCAAGGGCCTTCGGCCCTTAACAATTCCATATAGATTTTTGAAAAATTCAGAAAATTATACCAACCTATAACTGGTTTTTAGCTAACCCGTCATTCAGGTTACATAAAACAGGCTTATCTTTTCAAAGAGGTCTTTAGCATACGCAAACCGTATTTCGCGTAATTAAAAAACTCTTTTGAACTTTTAATATTTTTCAGGACTTTTATAATATATCCGGGACTTAAGCAGACTTCTCTTAAAGCCTGGCTTTTAAGCTCAAGAATCTCGTCTGAACTTAAAAAGTTAGTCTTAACAGCCGGATTTAGATAAGAATCATGGCCTATAGCCCGGCTTTCTAATAAATCTGTATTTTTAATCCGCTCATAATATTCAGTGCCTTCAAAAGGCACTGCAATGTGAAATTCTATAAAATCACAATTCAGCTGTTTTGCAAATTTAATGGTTTTCTTAATATGTTCTTTAGTTTCCCAGGGAAAACCCAGCATATAATAAGCATAAATTTTAATGCCGGTTTTTTTAATCATTTTAACCGCATTTACAGCATCGTTTTTAGTGGCTCCTTTTCTAATTTTTTTAAGTGTTTCGTCATCTGCTGATTCAATGCCAAGAGCCATAAGCCAACACCCTGCCTGCTTCATTTTTTTGAGCATATGCTCATCAAGCGGCTTTACTCTGGCGCTTGTCCCCCAGGAAATTTTGAGGTCCCTGCGTATAATTTCATCGCAAACCTCTATAACCCAGTTTCTATCTACTGTAAATGTATCTGCCTTAAAGAAAAATTCCTTTATACCGTGCTTTTCAACGCACTCTTCAAGCTCATCCACAATATTTTCAAAAGAGCGTTTTCTGAGTTTTTTCCCGGAAACAACAGGTGTAAGGCAATAAAAACATGGAAACGGGCATCCTCTTGCAACACTGATAGTTGCCATAGGTTCACCTGTGTCGGGACGGGTATATAATTTGTTATTCATTAGTCCTCTTGCAGGAAACGGCAGGCTCTCAAGCTCTTCTATATATTCATATTCAGCTGTCTTAACCATAATGCCCTTTGACCTGTAAAAAATCCCCTTTATTTCATCCAAAGATGAATTTTCAATAATCGCTTCCAGCAAATTACCGATTACAAACTCGGCTTCACCTGAAATAGCGTAATCCATTACACTATAAACTTCCTGATTAAGCTCTGTAGATGTACAGCTAATAAAATGCGCGCCTTTAGCAATTGTAATAACACCCGGAATATGTTTCCTTGCGGTTTTAAAGGCCTCCATGTCCTTTTCTATGGTTGCTGTTGTTATGCTCATAACAACAAAATCCGGCTTAAAGCTCTTAAGGTCATTAATGTAGTTATTCCAACCCTTCTTTTCAGCCGGGTAATCCATGATCTTTGCCTTAAAACCAAGTTCAGCTGCAACCGCAGCCATGTAACCAAGGTCATTACAGGCCCTTATTGAACCTGAAGCACTGCCTTCCATGTTTGCCTGGCACCTGTCTTCTCCCCTTTGATAAAGACCTATTGGAGGATAAAATAATAGAATTTTTTTCATTACTTAAATAAAATAGTCTGCTATAAAGCTATTTTAGCACCGATAAACCCGGAAAAACATATAAATTTATATACTATAAAAATTATAAAAACTTTTTAGAACTTTGCCCCTTTGTACTTTTCGGTTTTACCCTCGCTTGTGAGGATATATACTTTTTCATATTTATCCTCACAATAAACTACTTTTTCTTTTAGGAGAATTTTCCCGGAAAGAGTATTATACGCAAGAAGTTCGAAATTTCTTTCAAAATTCCTACCCCCTGGTGATACTATACTGTAAGTCCCTTCATCAATAAATTTTTTTTGATGTTTTGAAGCTTTAAATAGCATTAAGTTTTCAGCAAACATAATGTTACTGTTTTCTTTAGTATGCACATTCCCCTCCTTTCTTTATAAAAAAAGGACGTAAAGGCCAGTTAATTTTAAAAATTAACCAGAATATTGTTACGTTAGTATTAAAAACAAATACAGGGTAAGTAGTTAAATCAAATACTTTAAAATAATTAACCTAAACTTGTTTGTATATTATATCATTTTTTTGTGATTTTTTTTAAAGTTTAGGAAAAATTTTAAGTTTTCTTAAATTTAAATTCTTAAATAAAATTTTAATAATAATATAACCATATTTATATTAAGTTTTGATTATGCAAATATTAGATTTTAGTTAGGTAGTGATATAAAATGACGTGATTATATTATGAACCCTGAGTATCCGGGATTGTGGCAATTCACTGGTTTGTTATAACTGGCCTTTAATTATCTTAGAAGCTGTCTTGTTAAAACCTGTGCAGGTTTCCATATTTTTAGCCAGACGGGTTCTAAGTCTATATGGTTATAATATTTATATTAATTCTATCAATAAATTTAGAAAAAATTTAAAAAGCAGGGTTATGTTGACCCGGAAGAATCAATGCTTTCTTGTCTGACTTTTTCCTGCAAAGAGTTCATATTGTTAAAAAAGTCCTTAAGTTCATTTCCCGCAATCTGAAAAACAGTAATGGCAACTACACCGATAAAGGCGATTATCAAGCCCATGTCAGCAAGTTCTGTTCCTTTTCTTCTTTTTTTTATATTTAGCAACAAGTATTTACCTAAAAAATTTCCAAATTACAGTGTATTATAAATATATTATATACTATCAAACGTGATTTATGTTAATAAAATACGTATCAGCTAATATTATTAAGCTGGCTGAGTAAACCCCAGTCAGCTTAAACTTTTAAACTATTTATATTACATAGCAATGACGCTAGTACTCTGTTAAATTAATTTTGTCCGTCATCCTGAGGCTTGCCGAAGGATCTCAGGTAATGAGATTCTTCGGCCGCCCCGCCTATGGCGGGAGGCGGCTCAGAATGACGATTCTATAAAATTTACTTAACTGTGCATAGACTACACAGGACAAATTATGATCCGCCAGCTGCTTCCTGTGCTGCTCTGTTTGCCTGTTCCAATTGTGAAGTGACCTGATTTACGGTACTTTTAATTTCGCTGCCCATTGTTTGAAGGACTGTAATCGCTACAACAGACACCAGGGCAAGGATTAGTCCATATTCAACAAGGCTTTGCCCTTTAGTTTTTTTCTTGTTTTGGATTTCTTCAACTTCTTGTTGAAGGCTAATGTCTTGTTTACTCATAACTCACCTAATCTCCTAATAATAGTGTTATTTTTACGCTACATATTAATAATACATTACATATTCGTTTTAATTAATCACTTTCAAGGGTGATTTGGTTTTCTCACCCCTTTAGTGCCCGGTCAAAAAAGTCTTCTGCTAAGGATTAAAGCATAGCCGGGTGATAACAAAATATCACCCTTTTGAGTGTTATTCAAAGTACTTAATATTTGCTTTTTCAAGCCTGTCCAGTGCTTCATGTAATCTCTGGTCAGGCGCAACTAAAGAAGTTCTAAAGTAGTTATCACTGTGCTCTCCAAAGGCGATGCCCGGTGTAAATACCACTCCTGTCTTATCAAGAACCATTTTGCACCAGGTTTTGGAATTATATCCTTTTGGTATCTTTAGCCATAAATACATTGTAGCGCTTGTTTTTCTGTGGTCCCAGCCGAGTTTTTTAACGCCTTCGAGCATAAAATCCCGTCTTCTCTGGTAAATACCGGTTATATCACAGCAGTAGGACTCATCCATGCTTAAAGCGGCGATTGCAGCATCCTGAATAATAGACGAGGTGCCGTAATCAACATTTGTCTTAATTGCGTAAAGGTTTTTAATAAATTCTTCATTACCAACAGCAAAACCTATTCTCCATCCTGCCATGTTATATGACTTGGAAAATGAATAGAATTCAATTGCTATATCCTTTGCCCCTTCAACTTCAAATACGCTTGGGGGTTTATAACCGTCAAAATTTATTTCAGAATAGGCTAAATCACTGCACAGCAAAATGTTATATTTTCTGCAATAATCAACCAGCTCTTTGAAGAATTCTTTTGTAATGGTTGCTGCAGTGGGGTTATTAGGATAGTTTACAAAAAACATCCTGGCTTTTTGGGCTACTTCTTCAGGAATAGAGTTTAAATCAGGCAAGAAACTGTTGCTTTCTTCAAGTTTGATATGGTGAATCTGCCCGTCAGAAATCCATGTCCCTCTTGATAATACCGGGTAATACGGGTCAGGAACAATATTTATGTCGCCGGGGTCTGTATATGCCATAGCAAGGTGGGCCAGGCCTTCTTTAGCCCCTAGTAGGGTCTGGATTTCAGTTTTAGGGTCGACTGAAATCCCGTGTCTTTTTTCAAGCCATTTTGCAATACCTTCCCTTAGGACCAGCTTACCCTTGAAATCAGGGTAACCGTGGTTTCCTGGATTTTTAATACTTTCAACAGCCGCTTTAACAACCGGCTCAGGAGTACAGCCGTCAGGGTTTCCAATGCCCAGGTCAATCAGGTCAAGCCCCCTGGCTCTTGCCTCTTCTTTCCATTCATCAAGTTCGGCAAAGATGTATTTAGGGATCTTGCGCAACCTTTTGGACGGTTTTATTTCAATTTTAGTCTGCATAATAGTTACTCCTGACTATTCTTATTGATAATTATTCCGGGGGATCATATAGCATGTTTTTCAATAATAATTGTAAAGTCCTGATTATTCAAGCTCGTTACAACTTTTTTTTCTATAGATATAAAATTTTGTACTGTCTCCAAGTTCTAATGAGCGGTATTTTTTATTAATGAAGCCGGTTTCTATTATGAACTCCGGCTCAAAGTGCCCTGAGATCAGCTCAAAGTCTATATCAACATTTTTATAGTAATTTTCAGGGTCATTTAAACTGTAAACTTTTTGTTTGTCTTTGTAAACCACAAGAAAATCAAGTTTTTCCAGCTTTTTGGAGTTTAAAAGTTCACTGTTAAACGGATAAAGCTTCCAGGTTGGGTTTTGAGCGAAAAACTGGAAATACCAGAACGTCTCAGGAAATATGACTCCTATGCAAGAACCGTCTTTAGCTGTGTAATTCAGATACTTAACCGGATCTTGAAAGATAGAATTAACCGGTGTAAGACTATACCTGATTTGCTCCCTGGAATGAGTAAGTAAGCTCTTACCTTTAAATGGGGCTATAGGCCTAATTTCATTAAAAAGCGGGGTTTTTATAAAGCAAAATGTGCATGTGCCGAATATAAGCAGCTTTAAGAAATTAACCCTGTTTTTAGGGATATAGCTAAACGTAAGCACAGGTGCGCTAATAACGGCAGCAGTAAGTAAATAGCGATTATTCCACAACTGATAGCCCATAAGAATAGATATAGTAACAATAAAGATAACAAAAATTACGCCATATAGCCCTATTAAATTAGTTTTTCCGGACCTGGAGAAAATATATTTATTAATACACATAAATAACAGCGGTAAAAATATTATAAACCCAAGCGGTCCAATAAAAGAATAGATATCATGAATCCGTGTATTAACCAGGATCAAGTCATCAGCTAATTCCCCATGCATCAGGCCGGTACCTTCAGAAAGGCCAAAAAGTCGGAATAATAAGGTCCTTAGCAGCAAAACCGGGAAGCTGAGTATTTTTGCAAAATCAAACCCTGTAAAATCAATAAAACCAAATATATACCTGATAAAATTAGCAATGAAAGATTCAAGGCCCTTACCCATAAACGTATGTTCGTATATAAATGCTTTTAATCCCAATGGATGACTGAATTCAATATAATTCATTACATAAAAGTATGAGCTTAAAAGGATAAAAGCCGGCATAAAGTAAAGCAGGTATTCAAATCCGGCTTTATAAAAATCCTTGCCCCTTGCTTTGACAGCAATAAAAAGATATGCCAGAAACATAGCCGGTAAAAATAATAATACAGAGCTTTTAACCCCTATTGAAATTCCAAGGGCCAATGCAGAAAATATTAATGACTTCTTTTCTTTTTCAAAAATTCCGTAAATAAAAAGATACAGCGATGCTGCCAGCAAAAAGCCCGGAGTAAGGTGATTTTGAGTGCCGGATGCCTGGACCACAATTCCCGGCAGGGATGCAAAGATTAATAGTGCCCATAAAATTCTGCCTGCAGAGAGTTTAAGATAGGAAAGAAAGCTATAAATACTAAATAAACAGGCAAAATACGATAAATACTGCACCAGGCCAAGCAGAAAGTCTTTCTTGATAAACATAAGTATCCAGAGTAAAAACAGGTCTGAATTAGGCGGAAACATTACCTGACGTACAGAACTGGTTTCAAAGTGAGCCAATGTCCCGTGCTGAATCCAAAAAGGCACTCTTGCAACCTGGTAAATCATTGAATCCCATAAATTTGTCGGGGCATATACCGCGAGAAATAAATTTACAACGGATGCAAATATGAAAAAAACCGTCAAAAAAAATAAAATTTTATCTTTAAAAATTGCTTTTTGTATGTTTTTATATCCGATTTTTATCCAGCTTGTTTCCAGAAATTTCCGGTTGTATTTCTTCCATAAAAAAAGCGAAATTATGAAAACAAAAAAGTTTAAAATCAAAAATGCAGGCACATTTATGAGTTTTAAAAAAGAAAGAAATTCAAAACTGAGGATTACCTGGGAAATAAAAATTAAAATCAAGAATAAAAAAGAGTTTTCTCCTTTTTTGCTCGGCAAAAAGCAAGTAATAAAGTAAGAAGAGCAAACTACAAGGATTACAGATAATATTAACAGGAAAAAGCCGGTCATTTATCTCAACTCAATACTTATTACCAATATATTACTCTCAAGTTGGGTATATGTAAAATACAGGCCAAATAAGTCTTGAGAACATTGATGTTTTATCTGTATTGAGCAAAACCGGTTGTATACTTTATAATCAATATAAGCTTATGTAATATAAAGAGAGAAATATGCATAATAACGGGACAAAATATGTTTTAACGGTAAGATGCCCTGATACTACCGGAATTTCAGCAACAGTATTTAATTTTATATATGAGAACCGGGGATTTATAGTTTCAACCCATAATTATGGGGACCCATCCACCAACGGGTTTTTTATGAGGGTCATATTCACTTTTGTGAATTCCAACCCGGAAGATATTGAGGTTGTAAGAGAAAAATTTCGGCCTGTAGCTGAAAAGTTCGGCATGCAGTGGGAAATTAACGACTATAGCTATAAACCCCGTGTTATGATAGCTGTATCTAAATACGGACACTGCTTAAATGATCTTTTGCATAAGACAAAGACGGGACAATTGCCGATTGAAATTGCCGCTGTCGTTTCAAACCATCCTGACATGCATGAGATGTCCCGATGGTATGGAGCAAGTTACCGCCACTTGCCCGTAACCCCCGAAACCAAGCCGGAGCAGGAAAAGAAGTTCCTTGGGCTGATAGATGAACTCAATGTTGACCTGGTAGTCCTGGCAAGGTATATGCAAATCCTGTCTGCTGATATGTGCGAAGCCCTAAAAGGCAGGTGTATAAATATTCATCATTCATTTTTGCCGAGTTTTAAGGGCGCTGCTCCTTATTCACAGGCGCATTTGCGTGGAGTAAAGATTGTTGGGGCTACTGCTCACTATGTTACCCCTGACCTTGATGAAGGGCCAATCATAGAACAGGCTGTAGAACGGGTTGACCACACTTATGGAGTGGATGATATTGCCGCCACAGTAAGAGACCTGGAAACATTTACCCTTTCAAGGGCCGTAAGATGGCACGCTGAGAGAAGGATTCTTCTTAACGGCAACAAGACCGTTGTTTTTAAGTAAGGAACAAATATATATCTGTTTTATATTTTAAGTCATCCTTAGTGAAACGAAGGACCTCAAGGTTTAAAACGGTGAGATTCTTCGCCCGTCCCGCCTATGGCGGGAGGCGGCCCAGAATGACGAAATGAGTATACTAAAATGAGTTAGTTTCCGATAAAATCGGCAAAGCCGGATTTTACCGGAAACGTCGCTCCTGCTTCGCTTGCGAATGCAGGAGCTTTAGCTCATTTTCGCCATACCGATTTATGAATATTATTTTCATTTAACGGTTACTTATTGAAATCGGTATAAAAATTTTTTTCCGGCTGGTGCCAAAACTCCGAATGAGCTTATAAAAATGGAAACTAACTCATTTTAGTCTAAACCTTACTTGCTATAACAAACATTGCTTTAGTATCATCTCCTATTAATTCAGCCTTTTGAACAGTAAAATTACTTTTTTCAACCAGTTCTTTTAAATTTTTTAAAGTCATAGGTGTTGATATTTTAGGAGGTGAACCGAATTTTTCCAAATAGCGCTCAAATAAAGAACTTACATTTTCAGGAGTCATTCCGTCAGTTGTAAACGATAGTAATATAAGCCTGCCATTGTTTTTAAGTACTCTGTAAGCCTCAGACAGAGCTTTTTCAGGTTTTAGTATAACGTGGATTAAATTTCCCATAAATACTGAATCAAAAAAGCTGTCATTGTAGCTGGTTTTATAACAGTCTGAACATTCTAATTTAACATTGTTAAATGATTTTAGTTTATATTTAGCAACATTTATCATTTCATCAGAAATATCTGTTGCTAAAATTGTGTCGGCATTTTTTGCTATAAGTTTAGTGTACTTGCCGTTTCCGCAACCTAATTCAAGCGTTTGCCCCAGGTCTTTTATTTCGCTCAGATATTTTTCTATTATCCTGCCTGTAGCTTCCCCTACAATAAAATCCTGGCGGTCATCAAAGTCTTTTGCGATTTTAGACCAATCTTTTTCTTCTGACATACTGAGCAATCCTTTCAGGAATTTTGGCTAATTGGCGGTTCGGGTCAATTATATAAATAAATTTACATCAGATTTTTCTGCTGAATTTATATAAGCAGCTACACCGCCTATTTCAACTCCATCAATCAGTTCTTCAGGCTTTATGCCCATTACATCCATGGACATCTGGCATGCAATAAACTTTACTCCGTTGTCCCGGGCCTGTTTCATAAGTTCCTGAAGTGTATTTACATTTTTTGACTTCATAACATATTTCATCATTTCAGTGCCCATGCCCATCATGTGCATTTTTGAAAGAGAGAGTTTTGTAGGGCCTTTAGGCATCATGAACCCGAACATTGTATCCAGCAGGCCCTTTTTAACTTTTACCGGTTCCGGCTTTCTCAGGACATTTAAACCCCAGAACGTGAAAAATATATTGACCTGGTTTCCGGTAGCTGCAGCCCCATTTGCTATGATGAAAGAAGCCAGCGCTTTATCAAGGTCATTGCTGAATACTACCAGGGTTTTTTCTGTTTTTGCAGGGGAATTAACGTCTCTCTTGCGGGTACCAGCTTTTTGAACCTGCGCTTTTATAACCTTGTTTTCATCGGAAACTTCAAGAAGAATATTGCCGGTACTATAACACCAGGATTCAATGTCTTTTTTAAACCCCGGATCAGTGGTTTTAATTGTTATGGTTGTCCCTTCCTCCAGGTATTGTATCTTTTCGGCAAGTTTCATTATAGGGCCCGGACATTGCATTCCACAGGCATCGATTTCTATTAACTCTGCTGTTTTTACATTTGATAAGTTATTTGAGCTTTGTTTACTATTCATCACTAAATTTTCTCCTTTATTTTGAATAACCTGCTTATAAATGCTATAACCGCCATTCAAGCTGTAAACATTCTCAAATCCCTTTTGTATCAGGATTCTGGATGCAAAATAGGATTTTAACCCTTTTGAACAGTAAGTTATTATTCTTTTATCCCCGGGGATTTCCTCTAACCTGCTTCTTATTTCTTCAAGAGGAATGTTAACTGACCCTTCAAAACCTCCTAATGCCTGTTCTTCAGTGGTTCTTACATCAAGAAAAACAGAATCTCCCGTTAGTTCGTCAACTTCATTCCAGTATACGGGTTTTGAATACCCGTTTAATATGTTTTCTGCGACCATTCCGGCAATGTTTACAGGATCTTTTGCTGACCCGTAAGGCGGGGCATATGCCAGTTCAAGCCCTATTAAATCTTTTACTGTTTTTTCAAATTTTATTGCTGTAGCAAGCACATCAATTCTTTTGTCTGCGCCTTCCATACCTATTACCTGTGCGCCAAGAATCTTCCCGTTATCCGGAGAGAAAAGGAGTTTAATAATAAGCGGGAACGGTAGCGGATAGTATTCTGCGTGAGAAAAACCCTGGGAGTATGATTTCAGGTATGGAATTTTGTTTTTCCGGAGTTGTTTTTCACTATTGCCGGAAGATGCGGCTGTCAGGTCAAAAACCTTTAGTATGGCTGTACCCTGTGTTGCTTCGTACTTTGTTTTTATTCCGCAGATATTTTCCGCTGCAATTCTGCCCTGCCTGTTTGCGGGTCCTGCTAAAGGAATTAAGCAATCATTTTGAGAAACCAGGTCTTTTATTTCTATAGCATCTCCCACGGCGTAAATATCTTCATCAGATGTCTGTAAATATTCGTTAACCTTTATTCCCCCTGATTTTCCAATTTCCAGGCCGGCATCCGCAGCTAATTTGTTTTCCGGCCTAACGCCTATTGCCAGAACAGCAAAATCCACATCAAGCTCTTTATTACTTTTGAGCTTTATTTTAAGATTACCCGGGCTATCAAAGGCAACTGCCTCTTCCTGTAAAAGTAAGTTTACTCCCTTTGACCTCAGGTGATTATTCACCTGAGCCGCCATTTCATAATCTATGGTATTTAAAACCTGGTCGCTCATTTCAATTACAGAAACCTCAATTCCGGCATGGGCCAGGTTTTCTGCCATTTCTAAACCAATATAACCGGCTCCTATAATAGCTGCACGTTTTGCTCCCTGAGCCGCATTTTTTATAAGGTCAGCATCTTCTAAATTTCTTACGGTAAAGATTTTTTTGCTGTCTATACCGGGAATAGGAGGTTTTACAGGTGATGCACCGGGGGAAAGCACCAGTTTATCATAACTTTGCTCATACTCGGCGCCTGTTATCCTGTCCAGAACCCTAACAGTTTTTGCGTCTTTATCTATCTTTAAAACCTCAGAATCAATTCTTGCCTCTACATTTAAAAGTTCTTTTATCATTTTAGGGGTTAGAATCTCAAGTTTTTCCCTGTCTTTAATAACATCTCCTGTGTAGTATGGGATTGCGCAATTAGCAAAAGAAATACTTTTTCCTCTTTCAAAAATTATGATACGGGCATTTTCATTAAGCCTTCTTAACCTGGCCGCTGTACTGGCCCCGCCTGCTACACCGCCTATGATAACTACTTTCATTTACCTCTCCTTTATTATTAAGTTAAAAATTTTTTTTACTTCCTCATTTGTAACCTTATAGCAAATCTGGTTGCCTTTTCTGTAGCCCTCAACTATGCCTGTGTTTTTTAATATAATTAAATGCTGGGAAACCACAGACTGGGAAACCGCAAGTTTTTCAACCATGGTTGAGACATTGCATTCTTCTTTTTGTATGAGGCCGGCAACAATTCTAACCCTGAGCGGGTGTGCCAGGCCTTTAAATATTTGCGAAAAAATTTCCGGTTTTTTATGTTCTATCATGTTTATTTGAATATAAGAATATTATAATACTCTAATATTTAGGATACTATATCATAGATTTATTTCAACAAAAAATTTTGGTAGTGGCCAATAAATGATTCCAGAGTCTTTCAATCGGATTTAAATCAGGTGAGTATGCAGGCAAAAAGAATAGTTCAATGTTTTTTGGCAGGGGAAAGTCTTTATTACCTTGACTTTTGTGGTATGCAACATTATCTGCTATTATCAAATGCTTGTTATCAGGGTAATATTGATATAATTTCCTGAAAAAAAAGCCGATACCACATTGGCATCCAGGTATATGAAAGGATGCAATCAAGGCCAAAAAATACCTCATCTAAATACCACACCATTGTTTCCGGAGGGAGATTTTCGGTCTTTTTTTTTAATGTTTTTTGATATTGCCGGCGTTCTTGTTCATTTTGCCTGTAATCTTTTTTTCTGGGCTTTTTCCACGATAAATTATGCTTGTGAAGCATTGCATTTATTGCCCCTATGGTAAGTTCTTTACCAAATTCATTCAGTATTTTAAATCTTAAAATTTTACAAGTTATTCTTGCACTTTCCTTTACAGTATCAACAATTTCTTTTTCTTCACTTGGAGATAATGTTTGAGGCCTGCCTGATCTTGGTTTATCAATAACTCCGTCATACCCCTCTCTATTCCGGCGTTTAACCCATTGAGTTATTGTATCATTGGTTCTATTAAGCCTTTTGGCTATTTCTGTATAGTCTTTGTTTTCTAATCTCCATAAAATAGCCTGCAATCTTTCCTTGGCAGTGGTATAAAAATACGTGATTTGTCATTGCGAGCGAAGCGAAGCAATCCATCACCAAGTAGACTCAAGTGGATTGCTTCGTCGTTTCACTCCT
>JANQEB010000243.1 GCA_028278605.1 Candidatus Gastranaerophilales bacterium | reverse complement strand
TTGAGTCTACTTGGTGATGGATTGCTTCGCCCGCCCCGCCCATGGCGGGTACCGGGCTCGCAATGACAAATCACGTATTTTTATACCACTGCCAAAAATTTAAGATTGATTTTAGTCAACCCCTTACCAAAAACCGGCTTTATAGGATAAAATAAATAATATTAAATTTATAAGTTTATGTAACTAAGTTTTATTAGGAGAGAAAAATTATGAGTGGGGAAAATAACCAAGCTAATGATGATTTTTTAGTAGAAGAAGAGCTTACCCCGGAAGCTGTTAACCAGGAACCTCCAACCCTGGAACCTCCCGCGCCTGCTGCGTCAACTCCGGCAAACACAATAACCCCTGAACAAGCTGAACCGGCACAGGTATCCCAAACTCCGGCAAGTCAGGGACAATCAGTAGAACAACCGGCTTCAGAGTTAAAATTTGAAATAGAATCATTTCTCAGACTCGCTGTTAAGCAAGGTGTCTCAGATATTCACCTGAGGGTAAATTCTGTTCCGGTGGTAAGAAAAGACGGCTCTGTTATGAAAACAAGATATGACGTGATAACAGAGCAAATGATGGACTCTATTATGAATACTCTCGTGCCTTCAAAGCTGCAACATAAGATAAAAACAAGTTATGACTTTGACTTTTCAATAGAAATTCCTGATGTAGCAAGGTTCAGGGTTAACTTCCTTAAAGACTACGGAAGAAACGCTCTTGTAATGAGGGTTGTGCCTATTAACATACCTTCAATAGAGGAATTATATTTACCACCGACATTGAGAGATTTCCTGGGATATAATAACGGACTTGTCCTGGTTACAGGCCCGACAGGAAGCGGGAAATCCACTACGCTGGCAACAATTCTTGATTATATGAACAATACCATGTGTCATCACGTGCTTACACTGGAAGACCCTATTGAATTTGTCCACAAAAACAAAAAATGCGTCTTCACCCAGAGACAACTGGGATCTGATTCTGACACATTCCCTAATGCTCTAAAATACGCTCTTAGACAGGACCCTGATATCATCCTGATCGGCGAGATGAGAGACAGGGAAACAATTCTAAGTGCGCTTAAAGCAGCTGAAACCGGCCATCTGGTCTTCTCAACACTTCATACTACAGATGCTGTTCAAACAATAAACAGGATAATCAACTCCTTTGAACCGCACGAAAGGGAATCAATAAGACACCAGCTGGCAGCGGTTTTAAGAGGAACAATCGCTCAAAAACTCTTAAAGAGAAAAGATAAAAGAGGAAGGGTTCCTGCCACTGAGGTTCTTGTCTTAACCCCGGCAGCTAAGGACTATATCATAAGAAATGAAATAGAAAATATCTACAACCTGGTTGAAGAAGGTAAATACAATGGAATGATGAGTATGAATATGTCTATACTCAAGCTTGTAAAAGCTAACTTAATCACTCCTGAAGTAGCTATCGACTGTTCAAACAATCCGAACGAACTGAAACAGATGCTTCAAGGAGCATTCCATGGGTCCAAAGGGACAAGTTAAAGAGTAAATTTTAAATAAATTACCAGGAAGTTTCGTTTTTACGCGAAACTTCTTTTTTATTAGTTATTTATTTAAAATTTTTTTAAAATATAATCATTTTATAAGCACAAATTAATTGGTAATGGTAATATTGTAAATGATGAACAACGTCATTGCGGATCACGCCGCATAAGTCATTGCAAGACATAAAACCTTGCTGTTAAGTGAAGAGTCGACATCCGAAAGTCTTATCAGTCAATAATTTATAGCCACCAATTAATTTACTAACTTTAACGTTTGTTACAATAAATGTTATCTAACTTAAAAAGGCTTTTTCTGCTTTGAATAACGAGATGCACGAAGATAATATAAAAAAACTTCAGGAAGCTGCGGCAAAGTATCTTATCGGAACCGGCGAGACTTCTGAAATTGTTATTGAGAACCTTAAAGAGTTAAAAAAGTTTAAAAAAGAAGAAGCTGTTTTATTATTAAATTACTTTGCCGGAATTGAAAAAAACCCGAAAACAGTTTATTACATAGTTAAAGAAATCACAAAATACAAGGATAAAAGTTCTTTACAGCCGTTAATTGATTTATTAACAGCTTTAGAAGGAGATAAGGAGCAGTTTTTAAAGATAAGATGCACTGTTGCAAGTGCTCTTGGGCATATTGGCGATGAATCAGCCATACTATCACTTATGTATGTAATGAATAATAAGGATGAGCATTACAGGCTAAGACTTTGTGCGGCAGAATCACTTGGAAAGTTAGGGACCGGTCAGGCTGTCATGCCTTTGATCAAAATTTTATCTGATGATGAGGAAAAATCGGTTTACCTCAAGGAATCCGCCACAAAAGCACTCGGAATGATCGGCGATGAAAGGGCTCTTGACCCGTTAATCAACGTGCTTGATATGCAAAAGTATATTGTTGATAAGTTTACTTTCCTCAGAGAAAAGGCTGTCGAGGCTTTAGGGAAATTGAACTTTAACAAAGACAGAAGAATTGATGCTTTAAGAAAAGTTCTTCGCGATAAATCCTCTCATGTAAGGGCAAGCGCAATAGAAGCGCTTTGCGAAACCGGAGAAGAAGAAGTGCTGGGCTTGATTGAACCAATGGTTTATGATGATAATGAGAGTGTTGCAAAGACTGCAATCCATGCCCTTTACGAACTGCAAGGTGATAAATATTTGGAAAAATTGCTCGAAAAAGAGAACCTTCCGACCTGTTGCAGAGTGGAAATCGAAGAAATACTAGAGGAAGAAAAACTTGACGAAGAACCCTAAAATTAAATCAATTGTATTACTTTCAGGCGGGCTTGATTCGCTTGTCAGTCTGGGAATTTTAAAAGAGGAGCTTAATATAACCCTTGCATTAACCTTTGATTACGGTCAAAGAACTGCTCAAAAGGAAATCATGGCTTCAAAACATATAGCAGACTATTATTCTATCGAGCATAAAGTTATAGAATTACCGTGGCTCAAGGAAATTACCAGGACTTCACTGGTAAACCAGGCTGAAGAACTGCCGGCTCCGGACATTTCCAGGCTGGATGACCCTGAGCTTACTAAAGAATCCGCATTAAAAGTGTGGGTTCCTAACAGAAACGGGATTATCTTAAACATAGCCGCGAGTTTTGCTGATAGCATGGGATATTCCTTTATAGTTTTCGGCGCAAATAGAGAAGAAGCAGCGACTTTCCCCGATAATTCAGAGACTTTTGTAGAAAAAATTAATGATTCATTTGAGTATTCAACGCTGGTAAAGCCAAAAGTGGCTGCGCCGCTTGCCAGGTTCACGAAAAAAGATACCATAAAAATTGCGCTGGACTGGAGAATACCGCTTAACTTACTAAGAAGCTGCTATACAGACGAAGAAATCCACTGCGGAAAATGTGAATCCTGCCTGCGCCTGAAGCGCGCGCTTCATGAGGCAACAGGAAATACTGAGCTAGTGGGGTTTAAGAGCTAAAAAATATTTTAATGTTTCAGGATTTTACCTATTTTTTCAGACATTTTGGCGATTCTGTTAGCTTCATCAAGTGCCAGTCCTGCTAAACTATTTTTTTCCAGTAAGCTTTCCGCTTTATAGATAATATTTTCAAGTAAAAACCTGATTCGAGATGCCTTTGTTGAAATTCCTACTCTCAGGTTATAAAGTTGCTTGTTTTTGCTCATATTTACTCCTTTTGTTAACTTTAGTTACAAAATATTAAAACTCTTAGTTTAATAATTAAAAATCAGTTTAAATATTAAACTATATACTTTAAAAAGTCAAGGGAATTATATATATTTTATAAAATTTAAACTCATTAATATAATATTAAATTATGGAGATAAGAGTAGAAATAAAAAAAATATTACTAGAAAATAATATGACTTTATCTGATTTAGCAAAACGAATCGGTGAAGAAAAAGGTACAAATTATTCTATACAAAACTTGTCCAGTAAACTTAGAAGAGGGACAGTAAACTTTAATGAATTACAAATGATAACTAAAATTCTTGGTTATAAAGTCAAGTTTGAAAAAGAAAACTAAATCGTTTCCGTTTCAGTCCTGTGCAACTCATTCCCCGGCAAAACCGAATGAGAAAGATTACTATCAGGCTTTTAAAAAATTAATGATTTTAAAATAATGTTAAAATTCAAAACATGATTAAAAATAATCTGTCAGAAATATTAGGAAGAAAACGAATTAAAATGTCCGAGTTGCAAAATCTTACAGGGCTTAGTTATAGTTCAATTAATGACCTGTATCACAATAAAACTAATAGCATAAGCTTTGAAACAATGAATAAACTCTGTAATGCTCTTGAGGTTCCACTAGGGGAGCTTTTTGAGCATATCCCTGATTAAACTTTTAATGGCTCAATATTAAATTATGGAGATGGGTAAGATTACTAAATAATATGCTGAAAATGAACACCTGTCATTGCGAGGAGGCGCTTGAGGCAGATGTTGCTTACGTATTTAGTGGATTTGCGCCGACGTGGCAATCTGTGGAACCCCGTATCAAGGCTTAAAATTTATAGTTAATGCGATGCTACTCAGATTGCCACGGGCTGAAGCCCTCGCAATGACGGTCTTGACTAATTAACTCAGGTTAATTAAATTTCTTCACTAATTCTATTTCCTGCTCATAAGATGTAATTTCTCCATTAACTCTGGCTTTTAGTACTTCTCTAAGAACCTCACTAAATAATGGACCCGGTTTTAGCCCCATTTGAATGAGGTTATTGCCGTCTATACTTATTTTGATATCTTTCAGACCGTTTAAAAACAGATCAACCTTATCTTTAAGATCTTTATTCTTGATTAAAAAGACTATAATAGACTCTATTTGTGCTTTTTCAAAAAACTCATACACCTCAAATCTTGATTTGGAGTTCCTCAGAAAGCCTTGCTTTTCGCATAAAGCCTGTGCATAAAGTAAAACAGATTTTTCATTTCCTGATAAGTATAGTTTCTGGGCTATATGGTTGATTTTTTCAGGAATACAACCTGATAGCAGGGTTCCCAGATAAATTAACCATATATTATCATTGTTTTGTATAAACTTAGAATATTCTGAAATTGTTTTTTGAGCATCAAAAGCAATTTCATCAATATTTTCCAAAGCAGAAATGCCAGTATCAACCAGCCTGTAAATTTTTTCATTAATAAACCTTGCTAAACACTCTGCCCTGTTAAGGTTAAAAGCCTGTTTTAACTCCAGTTTAACCCTCTCTCCCGCAAGATTATCAAACTGTCCAGACTCAAGACATTCCCTCATAAGCTTTTGTGTCTTTTCACCGGGCTTATACCCGAACCTCACACTGAACTTAAGGCCGCGTATGATTCTTGTCGGGTCATCAATAAAGCTTTTTTCGTGCAGAATTTCTAAAACACCCTCTTGCAGGTCATCATACCCGTTAAGATAGTCAACCAGCCTGTAAAAAGAATCTTTATTCAGGCTAAGAGCCATGGAATTAATACTAAAGTCGCGCCTTATAACGTCTTCATATAGTTCACACCCGATTTTTTCCACAACCGGAAGGCCGGAAGGATATGGATAACTCTCTTTACGCGTGCTGGCAAGGTCAAGATCAACACATTTCCCGTCAATATTAAATACAACTTTCGCTGTTTTAAAGCTATCGTGGGTTTCTTTGAGTTTAAATATCTCAGGATACTTGTTTTGCAGGGATTGAGCAAATTCTATTGCATTTCCCTGAACTGTAATATCAACATCAAAGTTTTTTTTATTAATGATTATGTCCCTGACAATCCCGCCGATCAAAAAAATCGGCAAACCCAGCTCATCAGCCGCTTTTGAACAAAACGCAAGTGCTTTTTTAATTTCACCAGGAATGTTTTTCTCAAACTCTTCCCTTAAAAACCTGTTCTTCATAAAGCTATTATATAGCTATTGCTGCTTTATGTACAAATTCCCGACAAAATGCCTGAACTTTGCGTTTTCCTTCTGGAGCATATTATTTCTTGAAATAAGCTTTTTATTTTCCTCTAACAACTGCTCAACCTGCTTTGCCAGGATTTCATTATCCCTGTGCACCTTGGCAGAGTCCATTACAGGCTGAAAAATATCATCACTTTTAATGCGCTCAGTGATTTCACCGGTTATTTTCTGCGCAATTGACTCAGCCAGTAAAGACAGGGTTTGTGATGTAACATCAAGAGTAACCTTATTTAACTCACGCCCCCCCCGGTTAATCTTATCTTCAATTGCTGTCTTTCTTACAGAAGGAACATTAATGGGATTTATTATACCGTTATTGACTATAGAGGAGATATCTTCGTCATTTTTGCCCTGCTCACGAAGCTTTAAAGCATGTTTCAGCTTGGAAACAGCCATTTCATCATAAAACTCTTTTTGTTCTTCATCCTCGTAAATCGGGTCAATACGCCATGCCTTTAAGGATGTTGAAATTTCTTCTATATTGTCGATATTGGGGTTATTTATTTTTTCAACCAGCTGTTCTTTTGTAAGCATATGTGAATTTCTAACCATTTTTTTGACAATTCTAGTATATTATAACCGCCTGAAAATAAAAAATTGCCAAAATTTAGCAGAAGTTTATGATTTGTAAACTAACCGTAAAACCTCTTTATATATAGCGCTATTTTGTTGACTACCGGGCTTATGCGTGCTAATTATTTATTAGGTGCTCAAATGGATTTAGAAAGGCGCCAGAAAGGAAACAGGTTAAAAAAATGGAAGCAACACTATTATACGAAGGCAAAGCCAAGAAAATTTTTGAAACAGACAACTCTGACGAGGTTATTATTAACTTCAAAGATGACGCAACAGCATTTAACGGGGGAAAAAAGAATACATTTTCGGAAAAAGGCAGGGTTAACCTGGCTTTTTCAAAATTTTTCTTTGATCTTCTTCATCAAAAGGGAATTACAACACATGTGGTTTCTTTTATTGATGAAATTTCAATGAGAGCAAAAAAAGTTGACATAATCCCCCTGGAAGTAGTTGTCAGGAATTTTGCAGCGGGATCATTATGCAGGAGACTGGGTTTTGAAAAAGGCATGGAGTTAAAGCCGGCCCTTTGCGAATTCTACCTTAAAGACGACTCTCTTAACGACCCCATCTTATGCAGGGAACATATCAGATACATGAACACCGTTACAGAGGAGGAATTGGCCTACATAGAGCAGCAAGCACTGAATATTAACGAGATAATATATAGCTTTATGGATTCAAAAGGTATAACACTTGTGGATTACAAGCTTGAATTCGGCAGGACCCGGGACGGACAAATAATATTAGCCGATGAAATTTCTCCTGACACCTGCAGGTTTTGGTTAAAAGGCACTATGGAATCCCTGGACAAGGATGTTTACAGAGAAGATAAAGGAGATTTAGTCAGCTCTTACAAGAGGTTGGCTGACATTTTAGGATTGACTCTTTGAATGTCATTGCGACCAGCGTCGCTGGACCATTAAGCGACAACCTGTTCAGCAAACACTAAATACTAAAATCTCACATCTGTCATTGCGAGGAGCGAAACGAAGTGAAGCGACGTGGCAATCTGTGTAACCAGGAATAAAAACTATGAACGACAAGCAATATTACATATACTTTATGACAAATTTTGAAGAAACAACTTTATATGTTGGTGTCACCAATAACCTTGAAAGAAGAGTTTATGAGCATAAAAATAAACTTTTAAAAGGGTTCTCTGCAAACTATAATCTTAAAAAACTTGTTCACTATGAGATATATGATGATGTTGAACTGGCAATAGCAAGAGAAAAACAAATAAAATCCTGGTCAAGAAAGAGAAAAAATGAGTTAATAAGAAATTCTAATGAAAATTGGAATGATTTAAGCAAGAGTTGGACAGATTGTCACGGGCTGTACGAACTGTCATTACAGCCCTCGCAATGACAATAACACCCTATCATAAACAACAAGCACTAAAGGAGCGAAAATGAAAAAGTACAAAGCTGATATAATAGTCACTTTAAAAAACGGGGTACGTGATCCGCAAGGCGCAGCAGTTGATATGGTATTAAAAAGAACAGGAATGGAAGATTCAGCTGGAGTTCACACAGGAAAATTCTTCTCCCTCTCTATCACAGGCGAAGATGAAGCCAGCGTAAAAGCCAAACTCAACACTATTTGCGAAGAAGTACTCTCAAACCCGGTACTTGAGACTTATAAAATCGAAAGGTTCTCAGAAGTATGAAATCAGGTATAAAAGCAGGAATAATAGTATTCCCCGGCACTAACTGTGATATAGACACACAAAGAGCGTGCGAGTTCTTTGGCTGGGAAACTGAGTTTATCTGGCATGATGATAAAAATCTTGATAAATATGACGTAATCTTTGTTCCGGGAGGATTTTCATATGGTGATTACATTAGAGCAGGCCGTCTGGCTAAGTTCAGCCCGGCTGTTATGGCCTTAAAAGAATATGTTAAAGCTAAAAGAGGCTTTGTAGTTGGGATTTGCAACGGATTCCAGGTGCTATGCGAGACAAAGCTGCTGCCGGGAATCCTCTCTAACAATACAAATACCAAATTCATCTGTGAAGAAGTTGAGCTGTCAGTGAATCACGAAAATTTCCCGGAAAGCGTGAAGTTTGCCATAGCACACGCAGAAGGCAGATACATTGCTGATGAGCAGGCTTTGGAAAAAATTAAAGCTAAAAATATGATATTTCTCCAATATAAAAATAATCCTAACGGGTCTGTTTTTAATATCGCAGGGCTTTATGATAAAGAAAATAAAGTCATTGGTATGATGCCCCACCCTGAGCGGGGAATTTTCTTAGAAACCGGTAACTGTGATGGCAGATATTTCTTTGAAATGCTAAAAACGGAGGTTGAAAATGGGAAATATATTAGAGCTTAAAATTAGTTTAGCAGATATAGAACCCGAAATATGGAGAAAAATCCAGGTAACAGATGCGACTACCTTTAAAAAGCTGCATGAGATCATTCAAATTGTTATGGGGTGGGAAAACTACCACCTGTATGAATTTGAAATCGACGGTACAGTTATAGAAGCAGATAAAGGAGAAGGATTTAACCCTGCTGAAGGCTCATTGAGAATGATAACCCGGTCTGAAAAATTTCAGGAACTTGTCAGTAAAGCCATGGGGTCAGGAAAAGAAGGGCTTATTTCGCTTAATCCCCTTGAAATGATGAAAATTCATAAGGAAGAAAAGGAAAAACGCTCTAAATCAAAAAAATTATACGACATAAACACCCCTTTAAGCACTGCAATAAAGGTAGAAGGGGAAACGTTCATTTATGTTTATGACCTGGGAGATAACTGGGAGCATATAATTAAAGTAGAAAAAATATTCCAGAAAACAACCGCCAAAAAGATATATCCTCTATGTCTTGAAGGCGAGAGGGCCTGCCCTCCTGAAGATTGCGGCTCAGTTTCCGGCTATTACGAGCTTATGGAGATAAGAGAAAACAAAGACCATCCTGAATACGAGGAAAGTATTGTAGAATGGCTCGGTGAAGACTATGACCCGGAGTATTTCAATGTTGACCGGGTTAATAAGGAACTTAAGCCTATAAGATACGGCAGAAGCGCATTTGGGCACTGGTCGCCCATGTAATAAAACTATTGATAAGGAAAAAACAAAATGCAAACTCTACAATTATATAAGGCACTTGGGTTAACAGACTTTGAATTTGATGAAATCAGGAAAAGACTGGGAAGAGAGCCAAATGAGCTTGAAACTTATCTTTTTTCCGCGATGTGGTCAGAGCATTGCGGTTACAAGCATTCAAGGAAATATCTATCGCTGTTTCCATCAGGGGGAGCGGTTAGCCACGGAGAAAACGCTGGCGGAGTCCAGATAGGAGAGCATGTAATAGTATTCAAAGTGGAATCCCATAACCACCCATCCGCAGTGGAACCTTTCCAGGGCGCTGCAACCGGAATTGGCGGTATAGTTAGAGATATCCTTGCTATTGGAGCAAGGCCCATTGCGCTTCTTGACTCATTAAAATTTGGTAAAATCACGGATAACTTCTCAAAACATATATTTGACGGGGTTGTTCATGGCATATCTCATTACGGAAACTGCATAGGAGTCTCCACAGTTGCGGGAGAAGTCAACTTTGATGAGTCATACGGGGATTCCCCGCTGGTGAACGTGATGTGTGTCGGGGTTGTGCATAAGGACAAAATCCGCTCAGCCCGTGCTGAATGTGGAAAAACAGTTATAGCAGTGGGTTCTCATACAGGAAGAGATGGGATTCACGGGGCATCGTTCGCCTCAAAGGAACTCAATGAAAATTCCAAAGAAGACCGTCCATCAGTGCAGGTTGGCGACCCGTTTATCAAAAAAGTGCTGATTGAAGCGACTTTAGAAATCCTTGCACTGGATGAAGTACAGAGCTGTCAGGATTTTGGGGCAGCCGGATTATTATCATCCTCTTCAGAAATGGCATTCAAAGGGGAATGTGGGATAGACCTTCATCTTGACAGGGTTCACCTGCGAGAAACCGGTATGCAACCCTGGGAAATAATGCTTTCAGAATCCCAGGAGCGAATGTTATTTATCGTGGAACCCGAAGGCGCAGACAAAGTGCTTAATATTGCCGCAAAGTATGATATTCCGGCAAGTGTAATAGGTGAAACCACAGATTCAGGAAGGTACAGGCTATTCTGGCATGGTGAAAATGTTGCTGACTTACCGCCGGAAATCCTTGCTGAAAGCGTTAAATATACGCTAAATGAGCAAGAACCTGAATATATAAGCCAGTACAAAGACCTTAAACAGGATCAAACCTATGATATAGCAGCTGCGGTAAGAAAACTTGTCGAAGATCCTAACTATGCCTCAAAAAAATGGGTTTACAGGCAATATGACCATACTGTAGGAACAAGAACAGCATTAAAACCCGGTGAAGCCGGATCTGCAGGCATATGGCTTCACGAGGAAGGCGGGGTTATCGGGCTGACAATTGACTCTAACCCAAGACAGGTATTTCTAAACCCTTATGAGGGAGGCAGGGTTTCTATTTGGGAGGCTTGCAGAAACTTGATTTCAGGAGGATTTGAGCCGCTGGGAATGACAAACTGCCTTAACTACGGAAATCCTGAAAAAGACGAAGTAGCCCATCAGTTTGTGAAATCTGTTAAAGGGCTTGCCCGGGCCTGTAAGGAAGCTAATATTCCTGTAGTTTCCGGAAATGTTTCTTTCTATAATGAATCCCCGGAAAGAAGAGTATACCCCACACCATCTATAGGCCTTATAGGATATGTAAATTCCCCGGATAAGATGATAAAATCATCTTTCTCAACAGGTGAAACCCTGGTTCTTATCGGTAAGGATATTGATGAAAACTCAAATATAGGCGGTTCGCTTTACCAGAGAGTGCTATACGACTTTATTGGCGGGGAAATTGACACGGTTGACGCTGAGCTGGAAAAAAGTCTGAAACAGACTATATTTAGCCTCAGAGACAGTAAACTTATTGGCGGGTGCGTTGATGTTTCAGAAGGCGGCCTGTTTGGGGCTGTGTTTGAAGGGATTAAAAACGGAAACACCGGTTTTACCGGCAGTTTAGTCAATATAGAAAACAAAGAAAAGGCTCTGTTTGGAGAAATCACAGGCAGATATGTAATTTCCACGGCTGAACCTGAGAAAGTCAGGCAATTACTTGATTCAAACCGGATTAACCATAGAGAACTCGGTATGTGCGAAGATAACAGGCTGGAATTTGACGGGTATTTCCTTGACCCGGCTCAATTATATTATCTTTATGACTCCTCTATTGAGCTGGAGATGAACGAATGACAGACACAGGCTCAAAATGCATAAAAGGATACTGTTTCCCCGGAGACGGAGAAATAAAATTCTCCGAAGAATGCGGGGTTTTCGGTGGAATTTCCTATAAATATCCCATAGCACCGTTTATTCAGCAGGGATTGTTTATGCTTCAGCACCGCGGTCAGGAAAGTGCCGGCTTATGTGTAGGAGAAAAGAACCCTTATATCTATAAAAACAAGGGTCTTGTTATGGAAGTCCTTTCTGATCGTGTAATAGGCAAAATTCGCGGCAAGATAGGCATTGGGCACGTAAGATATTCAACACAGGGAGGGTCTGATACTACGCATTCACAGCCTTATTCGGTTACTTACCTGGGCGAAAAGGTTGCGGTTGCCCATAACGGAAACGTAAAAGCCGCTGTAGAAATGAAAAAAAACCTTGAAAAACAGGGCGAAGTATTTATTACCACGGCAGATACCGAAATGCTTCTTAAAAAAGTTATAAGGGAATTATGTAAAGCCCCTTCAAAGTGGACATTTGAAGAGGTAGGTCAGGTACTTACAGAGAATTTTACCGGCGGGGCCTGGTCAATTCTGTTTCTTGTGCCGGGAAAGGTGTTTGCTTTCAGGGACCCTCTGGGTTACAGGCCACTTTCCATGTGTGAATCCAAAGACGGAGTGTTTGTCAGCTCCGAGGACACATCTTTCCAGATGCTTCAAGACAAAAAAGTTTATCATATTAATCCGGGCGAAGGCGTTGAAATCACAAAGGAAGGGTTTGAGCTAAAACGCTTTGCCCCTGAAATGAGTTCAAAAAAATGCGTTTTTGAGCATATTTACTTTGCACGGCCTGACTCAAACGTGTTTGGAAGAAACGTTTACGCTTCCAGGGTTGAGCTTGGCAAAAAATGCGCCATAGAATCCCCTGCTGAAGCTGATATCGTGATTCCTGTAATGGATTCCGGCTTTGCTCCTGCGCTTGGGTTCTCGCAGCAATCGGGGATTCCTATGCAAATGGGGCTGATGAGAAACCGCTGGGTGGGCAGGACATTTATCCTGCCTGAGCAGCAGATGAGAAGTACCGGGGTCAGGCGCAAATTAACGCCTATAAAAGAGGTTTTGCAGGGCAAAAAGGTTGTGGTCATTGATGATTCTATAGTCAGAGGGACAACTTCCAGGGAAATAGTAAGGTTATTAAAGGAATCAGGAGCCAGAGAGGTTCATTTCCGATCTGCTTCACCAAAGATTGTAAACACTTGCCAGTGGGGGGTTGATATTCCCACGAAAAAAGAGCTGATCGCCAACAAGCACGACAGTGAATGCGGAATCAAAGATTACATCGAAGCTGACAGCCTTGCATATCTTTCTATAGAGGGATTAAAGGAAATTTTTGGCAAAGAAGGCTGGTGCTATTCCTGTTTATTAGGCGATTGTGAAAAATTGGAAAATGAAAAATCCTGTAAGTGCCAAAAATTATATGAATCAGTTTGTTGAATACCCTTGATAGCGTTTTAAAAAGGTCATTGTGAGGCAAGAAGCGGCTTGATAAGCTGATAATACTCTTCCGAAGCAATCTATGCGCACACTCATTACAATGACGTTACACCCAAAATACCACTCTAATCCTCAATAATCCTTAATAAGGCGGCTTCCTTTGAGCAGCTATATTCCCGGCAATAAATTTCCAGCCATTCGTTAATGATTTCAAGGTCTCTGACATATATTGCTTCAAAATTTTCCCGGGCATTATCCTCTTCCCAGGATAAATATCTTAAAAACATTCTGGCACAGGCCTTATCAGGCGCAAAGGCTTTTAGTTTGAGATTTTTAATATCTTTTTGAATTTGTTCAATAGCTTCTATTGTATCCATTTTCAACTCCTTTTTTTATTAAAAATAATTCGCTAAAAGTGTTTTTTACATTAGGTTTATCTTGTATTTTACTCTCGTTCGCGATGGCGATGAGGTCATGCTAACAATAAAATTATTTTTATGCAAGATAAAAAAAATGAGCAAAAGAAAAATAAACTTAAAAAACTCCTCGGCAAAAAAGTTAAGGAGCTTAGAACCCAGAAAAGCCAGACAATGTTTGCCTATGAAAGCGGCATATCAAGTTCAATAGTAAGTCCTTTGGAGCGAGGAATAAAAGACCCACAGTTTACGACTTTATGGAAACTGGCAGAAGCTCTGAATATGCCATTATCAGAATTTATAAAACTGATTGAGCAAGAGCTGCCTGATAATTGGCATTTATTAGAAAAGTAAGGTTATTTATTGGATTTGTTTAATAGTTAATGTTATGAGGATAAATGAAAAAGAGTTTACCTTGCCTTTCGAAACTGTTTTGATAACCCTCAAGTTGTCATTGCGAGGGCTCAATGACAATTTGTGAGCCCGTGGCAATCTGTGGAACTCCGTGTAAAGGCTTAAAATTTATAGCTTAATGCGACGTTGCTCAGATTCCCACGTCGGGCGAATAACAATTACCTGCTGACATTTCCGCCTTTTCGCTCGCGCTGCTCGGAATGACATTTCGTGAATTATCAACATGATGGCGGGACACTTCCAAAACTTGTAAAATATCATGTTCTGTGTAGAATCAGTATAAGGGTGTTGATTTAACATGCTCACTTGAGGTATATATGTCAAAGGAAACAATTGAATTTGAAGGCACTATAGTGGAATCGCTTCCAAACGCCATGTTTAAGGTGAAATTGGAAAATGAGCATATGGTCCTTGCGCATATTTCGGGGAAAATAAGAAAGAATTTCATTAAAATACTCCCCGGAGACAAGGTAAAAGTTGAATTAACGCCTTATGACCTCACCAGAGGCCGAATAATCTACAGGCTCAAATAACCCAACCCAGAGAGGACAAATAAGTGAAAGTCAGAGCATCAGTCAAGAAAATTTGCGACAACTGCAAAGTCATAAAAAGACGCGGAAGAGTCGCGGTTATATGCGAAAACCCCAAACATAAACAAAGACAGGGCTAATTTTATTGATTTTATAAATTTTTTTATCAATTAACTTGAATTATTTCTATGTTTTGGGTATTTTATGCCTTACTAGGTATTAAGCAAAACAAAAAAACATCAACAAATCAGATAATACAAGACGAAAACTAGCGCAAAAGCAAAAGGAGAAGCAAATTAATGGCCAGAATAGCCGGTGTTGATCTTCCGAGAAATAAAAGGATGGTTATTGCCTTAACATATATATATGGAATCGGCCCGACAGTTTCCAGGGAAATTCTTAAAAAGTGCGAGATTTCAGAGAGCACAAGAACAGATAACCTCACAGAAGACGAAATTAACCGCCTGAGAATCGCTATTGACCAATACCAGGTAGAAGGGGACCTCAGAAGATTTGAGGCAATGAACATAAAAAGGCTTAGTGAGATCAACTCTTACAGGGGAATCAGGCACCGTAGAGGACTGCCTGTAAGAGGACAAAGAAGCAAAACAAACGCAAGAACAAGACGCGGTAAGAAATCAGGGCCTGTTGCAGGTAAGAAAAAAGTTACTAAATAACAATCTGAAGGAGCATATAGTCTAAATTATGGCAAAACCCAAGACAAAAACCAAGAAAAAAGAAAAGAAAAATATATTTCAGGGCAGAGTCCACATTCAGTCAACTTTTAATAACACAATAGTAACTTCAACTGATATGCTCGGAAATGCCATTGCCTGGGCAAGCGCAGGCAGCAACGGATTTAAAGGGGCCAGAAAGGGAACACCTTTTGCAGCCCAGTCAGCCGCGGAATCAGTAGCGAAAAAATCAATGGAAAACGGAATGAAAACCGTTGAGGTATATGTAAAAGGCCCGGGTTCAGGTAGGGAAACCGCTATCAGAGCGCTTCAGTCCGCAGGGCTTGAGATTACCCTTATAAAAGACGTAACACCAATTCCTCACAACGGTTGCAGGGCACCTAAAAAGAGACGAGTGTAAATCATAACTAAAATTGTTTCAGAGTCTTTTAACAGATAAATGAAACACTAACAAAAGGAGAAATAATGCTAGTAAATTCTTTTAAACAAACCCCCTATAAAAATACCCAAAAACAACCGGGTTTCGGCTTAAGTGCTGCTTTTTTGGATGATGCTGCAATGAAGGCCTTTTATGCTTCAGAAAACCCTTTTGCTATATTTTTTACTGATAGAATGCGTTTTTTAAATCAAGCTAACAGATTATTTAAAGGTGCTAAAGCAAGAGAGTTGTTTGAAATAGAAGGCTTAGACTTTAAAAAAGGGTTTAAATACTTGCATAATAAAGGAATAAGAGGTGAATCAGTAATAACTACTAAAGTAATAACTGGAATTCGCAGACGAGTTAAAAAAATCCAAGACACATTTAAAAGAGCGTTCAATAATAAAGTAAGTAGATAAATACACTTCAACAATCAAATATAGCTCCAAAATTACCGAAAACTCAAAATCCCGGAGCAAAGATCATATAAATTAACAAGACACTGAAACAAACTCAGCATAACAGAAAAAAAAGGAGTCAAAGAAATTGGCACGACATACAGGTTCAGTTTGTAAAATATGCAGAAATGAAGGTAAAAAGCTGTTTCTAAAAGGAAACAGGTGTTTATCCGCTAAATGCTCCGTGGCTAAAAGACCATACGGTTCAGGCCAGCACGGGCAAAATAGAAAAAAATTATCAGAATACGCGGTTCACTTAAGAGAAAAGCAAAAAGTCCGCCACTCATATCTCGTGTCTGAAAAACAATTCCTCAGATACTATAAATTTGCTATGAGGAAAAAAGGCGTTACAGGTACAATCCTGCTGCAAACCCTTGAATCAAGACTTGACAGCGTGATTGCTACAGCGGGTTTAACAGCGGGAAGAAAGCAGTCCAGGCAATTGGTAAGACACAGGCACTTCACAGTTAACGGCAGGATTGTTGATATCCCCTCATATAAGCTTATGCCCGGCGATGAAATAGGAGTCAGAGCAAAAAGTACAGACTTAATTAAAGGCATAGTGGAATTAATGCCTGAAAAGCCTGAAATCAACTGGTTAACAGTTGATAAAAACAAACTTAAAATCAGGGTAAACGCGCTTCCTGAAAGGGAAGAGCTGGATCCTTCCGTTAAAGAACAACTAATTGTAGAATATTATTCCAAGTAATGTCGATATTTTAGGAGGTCGTGAGAATCCTATGGATCTAACAATAAAATGCGTAAATACAACAACAGATTCTGACGGGTCAATATATGGAAAATTTATTATTGAACCGCTGGAAAGAGGCTATGGCACCACAATAGGTAACTCTATGAGAAGAGTACTATTATCCAGTATGGAAGGCGCCGCAGTTACAGCCATGAGAATAGAAGGCATAACCCATGAGTACACAACAATTCCAGGCGTTGTGGAAGATGTAACCGACCTTCTTCTCAATGTAAAAGGGCTTGTGGTAAAAAGCGAAAGCATTGAGCCTCAAAGCCTGAGAATTGATGTTGACCAGCCAGGTCCTGTATACGCAGGAGATATTCAGCTTCCGGCCGGTGTTAAAGTGATTAACCCTGACCTGGTAATCTGTAATATAAGCGACGGTGGAAGTCTTCACGCTGATATCCTCGTGGAAACCGGTAAAGGATACATAACAACAGACAATCTTCAGTCAAGAGAAGCTGATAGAGCTATAGATATGCTCCCTATCGATGCGGTGTTTATGCCTGTCAAAAAAGTCAGCTACACAGTTGAAAATACCCGTGTCGGCGATGTTACCGACTTTGACAAACTGATTATTGAAATCTGGTCAAAAGGCAACATTGATGTAAATTCAGCCCTAAGCAGAGCTGCAAATCTTTTGATTGAGCACTTCCTGCCGATTGCCAACCTTACAGGCCAGACAAACATTGTAGGCGCTCCTCAACCATTGGAAGAAGAAGAGCCTGAACAACAGGCCCCAACAATCGGAATAGAGGAACTTGACCTTTCTGTCAGAGCATATAACTGCTTAAAAAGAGCAAGTATCAATTCCTTAGAAGAACTTCTTCAAAAGTCAGAGCACGACTTGCTCAACATCAAAAACTTCGGTAAAAAGTCATCAGACGAGGTTATTGAAAGACTCACCGCTTTTGGGCTAAAACTCAAACCAAATCCGGAAGGCGTTGAGATCGAAGAATAATGATAAAAAATAACTAAAGGTAAACAAAAATGAGACACCAGAAAAAAGTCAGAAAACTAGGAAGACCGCAGGACCAGAGAAAAGCAATGCTCAGGGCTATGGCAACTTCCCTGTTTATGCACGGCGAAATCAAAACAACCATGACCAGGGCAAAAGCCTTAAGTTCTTATGCTGAAAAAATCATTTCTTTTGCTAAAAAAGGTGATGTAGCAGCAAGAAGACAGGCCGGAACCCTAATATATGACCAGGAAATCCCCGGAGCAGAGGAAATGACTTTAGAAGGACAGGAAAAAGCAATTAAAACAACTGTTCTTAGAAAGCTTTTTTCTGAAATCGCTCCAAAATATAAAGAAAGAAATGGCGGGTACACCAAAGTATTTCGATTAGTAAACAGACGAGGAGACAATGCTGAAATGGCGTTGATTCAATTAACATAAAATGACCTTTATAAAAATTTTTTTTTAATAAATTAATGGTATTCACCCATTGTTAGTGTATTTTAGAACTTTTTGCCCGGATAAATATGTTTTAAATACCGCAAGAGAGATGCTGGGAAGTTTACTAATTCATTATAATCAGGTATAATTAAATACAATTAGGTATTATTGGGTAGCATTAAATATTATTATGTTTAACGCTAATCAAATCAAAATAACCCCTGAGATGCTGTCTATTATAGCAGAGATTGACGAATTTAAGGGTACTTGAAAAGTTCTTGGCAAGATTGCGCCTGAACGCCTGCAATCACTAAAAAAAGTTGCAACAATAGAAGGTATCGGCTCATCCAACCGTATAGAGGGCAATAAATTAAATGATAAGCAGGTGGAAGAGCTGTTATCCCGCATAGATAGGAAGTCCTTTGCTTCAAGGGATGAGGAAGAAGTCGCTGGCTATGCTGACCTGACGGATACAATTTTTGATAACTGGGAAGTTATACCATTTAAGGAAAACTACATAAAACAGCTCCATAAAACCCTCTTGCAATACTCAACCAAGGATGAAAAATACCGTGGCGAGTATAAAAAATTGCCTAATAATGTTATGGCATACGACCCGGAAGGCAAGGAAATAAGTGTTGTATTTGAAACAGCATCACCTTTTGATACCCCGCAGATGATGTAAGAAAAAGGCTATGGAGTACTTGAAAAAACAAGAGCAAATGTTGAAAAAAAGGTAATGCTCAAGTACGAACTGATAAGTTGTAATTGATAATAAATAGCTCTGTAACAATCTCATGAAGTTTCTGAGATCTAGAGAATGATAGAGTGTCTCGAATATATCTG